>CAYIUL010000013.1:0-13346 GCA_964366725.1 uncultured Candidatus Saccharibacteria bacterium
AGAAGCAAAGACGTCTTTTACTTGGGCGTTGGTGGGAGTTCTGGTCATACTGGGAACTTATACCATAATACTGACGGTGGCGGATTTTATTGGCGGAACCGCGGCTTCGGGGGCCTTATCCAGATTCCTTCCGCTTAACTGTTCGGCTTATTAATATGTTTGGAGTTTTTTCCACAATCTTAGCCCAGCTTCCTCCGGGCAAACCGGTAACTTTCAACGAGTTGGATTACCTTATAGCCAGAGTTGCCCAATTTGTTATGGTTGCCAGCGTTCTCTTGGCCGTTATATTTATCGTCCGTGCCGGAATAACCTGGATGTCGGCCGGAGCGGATACGAAGAAAGTCGAAGAAGCCAGGGCCCAGTTAAAAAGCGGCATAATAGGAGCGCTGATCGTTTTGGGCGTGGGAGTGATAATCAACACGGTTGCGGCTGTTGTGACCAGAGAATTCTTCTGTCAATTAAGAATTCTGGGTGTTTGTATAATTCGCTGAATATATTAGAATAAATACGAAGCACGAAATCCGAAATCCTAAACAAATTCAAATGACTAAAATCCTAAACAATAAAACAGTTTTTCATATTAGAATTTTGAATTTAGATATTGTTTCGAATTTCGATATTAGAGATTCGAATTTACGGGAGGAGGTGGGACAATGAAAAACACGAAAAAGTTTATGTATGTCGGTATGATGGTTATGGCTTTGTTGATGCCGGTTTTGGTCTTGGCTTTAGTGGGGCCCACCCCGCCGGTAGGAGGAACCCCGGTGACTTTGTCCGAAATTGAGGCGAGAATCAGACAGATCGCGCAGTTCATAATCATAGTTTCGGTCATATTGGCAGTCATATTTATTATCTGGGGCGGTATCGCCTACATGACAGCCGGAGGAGACGAGACCAGGGCCGGAGCGGCTAAAACAAGGATTTGGAACGGCGTTATCGGAGCAGCCGTCGTTTTGGCTGTAGGAGTTATCTTGCAGACATTGGCGGCGCTGATCACTCGAAGCTTCTTCAGTTAAAAGCATTTAAGCATGCTTAAAATCAAAAACCGCTTCATGGCGGTTTTTAGTTTGGTAAGGGGACTGGTGAGATAGATATTGGCAGACACTACAAGGTTTAGTATAATATATATTGTGAATAGATTATCCAAAATCAAGATAAAATGGACCCCCAAGTTTGCTTATGCAGTCGGTTTGATTACTACGGACGGCTGTTTATCAAATGATGGAAGGCATATAGATTTTACCTCTAAAGACGAGGAACTTGTTTTAAAGTTTAAAGGGTGTTTGAGGGTTAGTAATAAAATAGGGATAAAATATAGAGGAAAGGACGACTATTCTCGTGAAACAAAATATTTTAGGGTTCAATTGGGCGATATGAATTTTTATGAGTTTTTATTGTCGATAGGATTAAGTCAGAGAAAATCAAAAAACTTAGGTTCTTTAAAAATTCCCGACAAATTTTTTAGCGACTTTCTAAGGGGTTGCATAGATGGCGACGGCAGTATAGGATTTTTTAACCATCCTGAGAGTAAGCATCCACAGTTAAGAATTAGGCTCTTTTCAGCAAGTAGGGGGTTTCTTGAATGGATGAAGCTGGAAATTCAAAGAAATTTCGGCATAAATGGCGGATGGATTAATAATAATAATTCAAGTATTCCATCTTTATGTTTTGCCAAATCTGATTCAGTAAAATTATTTCCGATTTTATATAGAGGAAAAGATTGTGTATATTTGTCCAGAAAGCGGGCCGTTGTTAAGCGATTTTATGGGCGAGTAGCCGAATTGGTATAGGCGCACGGTTTAGGACCGTGTTCCGCAAGGAGTGTGGGTTCGAGTCCCACCTCGCCCACAACTACTCCAACGGGTTTTTTGCCAGAGGCATCGGCGCGTTATATTTGGAATCAAACCGCTCTTCTGTTTCGGTTCCTTCAGCCGGGGTTATTTTTCTGGTGAAGTATGCTTTCATGGAGCCGTTTGGCTTCTGGTCGTATTGGTAAGGTCCGTCGAGGGCTACGATTCGGCCGTCGTCGGAACCGTAAATTTCGAATATCAATTTTGTTCCGGTTATTTTTGATTGTATGAGCAAATGCGCCGGAGTATCGTTCTTGAACTTTAGGTCAACCACCCCGGGGTAAATGGTAGCGTCAAAACCCTGGGGATTATAATACTTCACTGGGAACGAGTGCGGTTTTCTTTCGGTTATAGGCAGTCCGGCGTTTATGGCAGCTCGGAACAAAGTGGTGGATACCTGGCATATTCCGCCGCCATACTCCGGGATCAGTAATCCGTTTTTGATGACCAATTCGGATTGGTAGCCGCCAGTTTCATCGACTTTGCCCAGAATATCGTTGAAGGAAAATTCTTCACCGGGTTTAACGATCGCGCCATTGTATTTAGCCGAACCGACGCGGATATTATGGACTCTGGCCACGCTTGAGCCGGCGAAGTTTGATTCTCCTTTGGCCAGCAAGGTGCTGATGCCCAGGTCATTTATTTTTTCCAAAGTTATGGTTGGCGGGACTTTCAGCACCGGCAATTCCGCTTGGCCTTCGTTGTTTTTGAGAGACCTGAGTATGGCCGTTGCCGACTTTTCTATATCAAGCCGGGATCCCTCAACCGCCGCTCTGAATGTGGTGGCTTTACTGCCCTCAAACTGGATGTTGGCATTGACCGGCTCCATATTTGTGGCCACAGCCAGGTCTTTCAGGTAATCATAAAGTTTTTCCTGCGATACCCTTAGGTCTTCGTTGCCGGAGTATAATCTTTCATATTTTTCCAGCCAGCTTTTTAACTCGGCGCTTTTAAGGACAACGTCCCGGCCGCCGACCTTAAGGACCATGTCATGGGCGGTGGCGTCCTCCAAAACGGAAACGGAATTCTTTGTCTCCGCTTTCTGCGGCAAGTTGACTATCGCGTAAATATAGAACAGGGAACCGAAATTAAACGCCGCTAATACGATAAGACCGGTCAACACTGACCGATATATAAGCTTGCCCATTATGAGATCCTTATCTTTTTTGTCTTGACCCGGTCCATCTTAGGAAGGCGGATGGTTAAAAGACCGTTTTTCATGGAGGCCTTGGCGGAATCGGCATCCACATCGACGGGAAGAATTATGGATCTGGAGAACGGACCCCAATATAATTCCTGCCAGTAGTAGTCGGACGGTTTGATCTTGTCTTCCGGCTGGCGCTTGCCTTTGATGGTCACCATGTCGTTGGTTACCGATATATCAAGGTCGTTAGTGTCGACTCCCGCGATGGTGGATTGTATGATGACTTCGTCTTCCGTCTGGAAGACGTCAATCGTCAGATGGCCTTCAGCCACCTGTTTCGATTCTTTTTTTGTCGAAGCCAGCATAACTTCCGTGTTTTCATCCTCGTAATAACTTTTCATTTTAGCCGATTAAATTTATTTGCCTATTCCGATAAGACACCAGAGCCACATGCGCTTCGCGATGCCTCTCCTTTATCTTATCAAATAATACCGAAACAAGAAAAGCCATGAACAACAAAAGCACTGTCGAGAAGATGAGCCCCCGGGGATCGCTGGCTCCCGGTTCTCCGGCAAAAATAGCGATAATGATATTGAAAGTGAAGTGGAATACCGTGGCCAGGGCCATGCCTATCACTATAAGTTTTTTCTTGTGGTCTCTAAAGAACCACGACATTGCCAGGAAGTATCCGAGCATGGCGGAGGCCAAAGCGTGAAGCAGAGTTGAGCCGATGAATCTCAAGGCCCAGACGCTTACCGCCTCGTATAGTCCGACGTCTATGGTTCTGAAAAGGACTAAAATGTTTTCTATGGCCGCAAACCCCAAGCCGGCCGCGATCATGTATATCATTGCGTCTACCGGCTCATCGAAAGCCGGATTTCTCAAAACCAGAAACCAGATGGCCCCAAACTTCAAAAATTCTTCGGCAAAGGCCGCCCAGACGTAGTAGTGGTTGCTTGCCTGGACCAGTTCCGCCGGCGTTCCTGACAGCAACGCCCCGATGTAAACGAAACCTATCTGAAGTATTAAAACCATCGGGGAGATTATAATACCCATCAAAAAGGTCTGGGTCAGGAGATACCTAGGCTCCGGGTGGGAATCGTTCTTCAGGAAAAGAGAGAACCAAACCAAACTTGGAATCAAACCAAGTCCTATGAGTGTCCCTATGTAAACAGGAGACATGAACTAATTATAGCATGGGCCAGTTCTCGACGAGAAGGAGTTTTTTTCCGCCAGCCGGCGGATTTGAGGGTAGTTTGGAGTATATCTCTTCGGTAATGAAAGGCATGAAAGGGTGGAGGAGCTTCAGGGAGGTGGTGAGGATCTCTGTGAGCATTCTCTGGGCCGACGCCTTGATGGACGGGTCCTCGCTGGCCAGTTTGGCCTTACTATCTTCGATTACCTTGTCGGCAAACATGTGCCAAACATAGTGATAGATTTTATCGGCGGCCAGGTAAAGCCGATAGTTGTCCATATGTTCGGTGATGTCTTTAACGAATGTCTGCAGATCGGCCAGTATCTTTTCGTCCTCTGCAGTCAGGGGAGTGCTAGCGATACCCGAGGCGTCTTCTGGGACGCTCATTAGCACAAAGCGGGCGATATTCCAGAGTTTGTTGGCGAAATGCTTGTAGGCCTTAACTTTGTCTAAACTGAAGTTGCCGTCGTTTCCCGGCGCGATGCCCACAACAACTGACATTCGCAGAGCATCCGTCCCGTATTGGTTAATGACGTCTACCGGGTCTATGCCGTTGTCCAATGATTTGGAGAATTTTCTCCCTTTTTCGTCGCGCAGTATCCCGTGGAGATAAACGGTCTTGAAAGGTATCTCGCCAAGCAAAAATCCGCTCATCAATATCATCCTCGCGACCCAGAAGAAAAGTATCTCATACCCCGGGTTCATAAATGTCGTCGGGTGATAGGTCTTAAGGTCTTTAGAACTCTCGTCGGGCCAGCCGAGCGTGGAAAATGTCCAGAGAGCCGAGGAAAACCAGGTGTCCAGGGTGTCTTCATCTTGTATAAACTCTGCATCGCAGAATTCACACTTCGGTTTCGTTTCAGAAACAATTACGTCTTTGCATTTAGTGATTTCGCTTTCATGACCCTTACGTGGCACGCATTTTGGTTCATGATACCAAACCGGAATGCGATGGCCGTACCAAAGCTGTCGGCTTATGTTCCAGTCGCGCAGATTATCTATCCAGTGAAAATATACCTTCTCAAATCTGTCAGGCAGTATTTTTATCTGACCGCTCTCAACACTCCTTCTCATTATTTTTTTGAGTGTCGTCTTGGAACCGCTCTGAACAAATTCTTTGTTGACTGCGACGAACCATTGAAGTTTTGGAAGGGGCTCAATGGTTCCTCCAGAGCGTTCAGCGATGCTTATGTTAACTTCTATCTCGTCTTCTTTTGAGAGAAGGTCATTTTCTTTTAGCCAATTTAAGATAACTTCCCGGGCTTCTTTTGTCTTTTTGCCCGAAACGAGAGAACCAGCCTCGTCTGTCATTCTCGCGTATTCGTTTATGACCTGAACCATCGGCAGGTTGTGGCGCTGTGCTATTTCGGAATCGGTAATGCTGTGGGCCGGGGTGACGCCAACGGCCCCGGTCCCGAATTCGGGGTCTATCTCCGGATCGGCGACTACTTTAATGTGCAGTTTTGTTCCGGCGAATTCCACGTCGTATTCTTTGCCGACATATTTTTTGTAGCGTTTGTCGTCAGGGTGAACGGCAACGGCGGTATCGCCAACCTTGGTTTCGGGTCTTGTGGATGCTATTTCAATGGGGAAATCCTTTGAGTACCGGAATGTGTAGAGTTTTCCTTTTTCCGGCCGGTGTTGGACCTCATCATCCGAAACGGACGTCTGGCCTTTCGGGTCCCAGTTTATTACCCGATAGCCGCGGTATATCAGGCCGGCGTCATACATTCTTTTGAATGCCGTGCGGACCGCCAGATTGCGCTGGGCGTCCATCGTGAATGCTTCGCGGCTCCAGTCCAGCGAAGCGCCCATTTGTCGTATCTGCTTCTGCATAACGCCCCGGCTTGCGGCGACGAAATCCTCAACTTTTTTCACGAATGCCTCCCGGCCGATGTCGTGGCGATTCTTGCCCGTTTCTTTGATAAGGATTTTCTCCACCTTAGTATTTGTTGCGATGGCCGCATGGTCGGTTCCCGGCACCCAGAGGGTCTTCTCTCCCTTCATTCTGTGGTAGCGGACCACTGCGTCCTGGAGGGAGTATTCAAGGGCATGTCCAAGGTGAAGCGTTCCGGTGGCATTTGGAGGGGGGAGAGCAACGCTAAAAACTTCCGCCGACTTGCCCTGAGCTTGCCGAAGGGGCAAATTTTCCGGCGTAAAATAGCCGCTCTCTTCCCAGAGTTTGTATATTTTTTCCTCAACTTCTTTCGGGTTGTATGCTTTTGGAAGTTCCATTGACATCGCTTGATTTAGTGCTAATCTGTCCGCAATTGTAGCTTAAAAATGAGGATTTTTCAATGGAACAGCCACCTTCTTTTCGTCCAGTTCACTTCTTTGGACAGGATCCCAGCGTTTCTGCTGAGGAATTTCTGTTGCAAAATCGCCGGCCCGGCTTGGCAAAAAGAGCACTGGCCCGACTCGGATTCAGAATTCACTTGGGTAAGTTCAAACCAAATGGGATGTCTGACTACACAAGCTACTTTTTTGCATGGTGCCGTAGTCACAAAAAATATTACGTAGGTTACGAATATAGTTATAGCCAGGAAATCAGATGTTCCGACTGCGAAGCCGAATGGGAAAGAACGAAACCAACGACAGAAAACATAAAACAAATACTAGACGACGTAGACGAAGAGTTTCGCCGGATTTGCAGAACAGAAGATCTCTTTTAAAACCCCAAATTAGCGTCCATTGCCACCGCCTTCAAGGCGGTTTTCTTATTCTTTAAATACGAAAAATACCCGGCCACCGCTATCATGGCGGCGTTATCGGTGGTGTATTCCATCGGAGGGCAGGAATAGTTGATGCCAAGTTCAGCGGATTCTTTTTGTAATCTTTCGCGGAGCATTTTATTTGCCGATACGCCCCCGGACAACAAAAGTGTTTTGACTTTATATTTCTCGGCTGCTTTCATCGTCTTTTTTATCAAAACATCAAGCGCGGCTTTTTGGAAGGATGCGGCAATGTCGGCTTTTGTTTGTTCATCTAATTTTCTCTTCCCCAGGTCTCTTAATAGATACAAAACCGCGGTCTTCAGTCCGGAGTAGCTGAAATTGAGATCTTTGCTGTGGACCATGGGGCTCGGGAGGGGGTAGTGTTCATGGTTTCCTTTTTCCGCAATTTTAGATATCGCCGGGCCGCCCGGATAGCCGAGTCCCAAAAGACGGGCGGCTTTGTCGAACGCCTCGCCGACAGCGTCATCAAGGGTCTCACCGATTACTTCGTATTTGCCGTGATCTTTCATTAAAACTAATTCCGTATGCCCACCCGATACTATCAGATTCAGTATCGGAAATTTCGAATTTCTGATTTCTAATTTCGGATTTAACCAGTTGCTGTATATATGTCCTTCGAGATGGTTAACTCCTATCAATGGTTTCTTGAATATCCAGGAAAGCGTCTTGGCGAAAGAAACTCCCACAAGCAGCGCCGGTCCAAGTCCCGGCCCTCGGGTAACGGCGATAGCATCGATTTCTTTTTTGAAATTCTTTATACCGGCTTCTTTTAAAACCAAGCTAAAAACCTTTCCAATGTTCTTGGTGTGTTCGCGGGCGGCAAGCGATGGGACAACCCCGCCGTATTTGGCGTGAAGTTTGATCTGGGAGGAGACGATGTTAGAAATCACCTTGACCTTTTCGCCTTTGCCCTCTAAAACCGCCATTGCCGTGTCGTCGCAGGAGGTTTCGATGCCCAAGATTCTCATAATTGATAGATTTTATCATTTTTTTGATTTTTTTCAATTTTTATGGCAAAATATGTAGGTAAATGGCGCCATCGTCTATCGGTTAGGACTTATGATTTTCAATCATACAAGGAGGGTTCGACTCCCTCTGGCGCTGCTATGATGGAATGAAGTAAACTTTTTAAGTCAGTAGTCATCAGTATTGCTACGCCGTTGAGAGTTTGCCCGATTCCTGTTTTTCTTGACCCCCAAGGGGAATGGAAAACTAGGACTTGTGTTTTGTCGAATTTTTGATATAATATGGCAAATTCAGAAAAGGAGCCAGAAATGGAAAATCCAGTTCGTTTGCCGATGGAACATAAGTTTACTCTGTACTTAGACAAAAAGGGTAATTACGTTCTTGAAAGTCAGCAAGAACGAGGACTTGTGATTCATGGGCCTACCCCAGATTTAGTAGTCATGGAAATGATTGAAATACTTCCAATGTGGGAAAGTTTCAAGGCTTGGTGCGTAAAGTGTGGTTCTCCGATTGAATCTGACCCAGTCGAAACCATAATGCCAACTTTTGAGAACTTTCAGGAAATGACCTGGGATGATCAAAGCGAAATGTTGGCCCGTAAACTAAAAAGGGCATACTCTGATCCAGTTTTCTGCAGAGAAGCCCTAATGCTCAATAGGGAATTTGAAGCAGCACAAATGGAAGTGCTAAGCCGTTCAGAGTCGTAGGTATCTATGCGGACCATCAAGGTCCGCTTTTTAATTACCCGAAATCATGTTAAATTCTAAGAAAGTCGGGTTTTTAATAAAATACCCATAGAGATTAGAGAACAAAGTTTTCCAATGTTCTCTAATGGCCCTGCCAAATGGAAAAAATTCCGACAAATTCAGGAGACAAGAAAGACAATAACGAGAAACGATTTAAAGAAGCGTTAAATGATTTTTTGGCAGGTGATATCGAAAGAACAGCCCAATACTTAAAGGAGAATCCCGAACAAATCTCAAAATTTTGTCATCGAGCCGCTTATGGCTATATGGGCGTAATCGAAGCAGGATTGCAGGGTTTAATGATTTTTGCAGATCACCTTGCGCCATCCGACAACGAAAATCTACCCGAAGATATAAAAGATTCTGTGGACAAGCTTATTCGCACGGATGTCGAAGGTGTATTGGAATATTATGATGGAAATGTCGAAGTTGTAATAAAAAAATATTCCGATTTAATAACTTATTTTTTACGCATGCTATAGTTTTACAATGACCATAGCCAGTGTTCTCGATTTGCCCCGCAATGAGAAAGATATATTATAACAAATTAGTTAGGGACAATATACCCGAAGTCATAAAGAAAAACGGCGGTGATTTCAAAATAAAGAAATTAAGTAAAGAACACTTTGAAAAGGAGCTAATTCGAAAAGTTGGCGAAGAAGCAAGCGGCTTGATGGGCGCAAAGAATAGACAGGAACTGATATCCGAATTAGCCGATGTTTTGGATGTTATCGAAGAGATAAAGACATTCAAGGGGATTACCGGTCAGGAGATAAAGAAATCCCAGAAAGCGGCTTATGAAAGAAAAGGCGGTTTTAGAAAGAAGCTTTATTTGTTCTGGTCTTCGGATACTGGATATAAGACAAACGAGAAAACGCATAAGGCCAGATCTGCGCGGTAAAATCAAAACCTCCGCCAGCTGGCGGAGGTTTTGATTACTGAAGGAGTTGTTTGAATATGTCGGGATGGTTTTCGGCCAGGTCGGCGAGAATTTTACGGTCGAGTTCAATATTTTGTTTCTTGAGCTCATTGATGAATTTACTATAGGAAAGGCCATTCTCCCTGGCGGCGGCGTTTATTTTTACTTGCCACAACCGCCTGAAGTCCCTCTTTTTCTTTTTTCTGTCGGCGAACTGGAATGACCAGGCGTGAAGCAAGGCCTCCTTGGCTTGGCGGTATTTGGACTTTCTGGTCCACATAAAACCCTTTGCGTGTTTCAGCAATCTTTTTCTCCTGGCATTTGCGATTACACCTCGTTTAACTCTTGGCATATTTTTTCTAAATATTACTTTGAAGCAATGCTTTGGCGCTTCTTATCAATTCGTGGGGCGCCTGTTTGTGGCCTTTTTTCTGCCTTGAGGCATTGCCGGAGTCCTTAGCGTTAAAATGGTTCTGGCCGGGAGGGCGCTTCATTAACTTGCCTTTTCCGGTTATCTTCATTCTTTTTAAGAATGACTTATTGGTTTTTCTGCTGTGGGTCATGTTCATTTTTTTATTATTGTCGTCCATCCGAACGGGGAGCGCTTAACGCCTTCCTGGACGGAAAATTCTTCGGCTATGAATTTAAGGAAATTAGCCAGTTTGTCTTTGCCCATGTGGGCCAATGCCTTTTCTCTACCCCGGAGCGTAAGTTCTATTTTTACAATGTGGCCTTCTTTTAGGAATTCGCCCACCTGCCTGGCCTTGAACTGAAGATCGTGGGCTCCTGTCTTAAATCCTACCCGGACCGTCTTTCTTTCCGGCTCCTTGGTTTTGGGG
Source organism: uncultured Candidatus Saccharibacteria bacterium (assembly GCA_964366725.1). GTDB lineage: Bacteria > Patescibacteriota > Minisyncoccia > 2-02-FULL-40-12 > GWA2-44-9 > JACPAB01. The sequence continues at coordinate 10,395 of CAYIUL010000013.1, forward strand.
CCGCCCTTCTTCTCCTGCCGCTCCTTGCGGTATACATATTTACCATAATCCATGATCTTGGCAATGGGAGGCGAGACATTCGGACCCACTTCAACGAGGTCCAAACCTTTCTCCTGGGCCAGTTTCATGGCATCAACCGTTTTCATGGTTCCAAGCTGTTTCCCTTCCTCGTCTATAACTTGGAGCTCCGGCAGGCGTATCTGGTTGTTGACTCTTAAGTGCTTCAAGAATTAGTATATTGTCTGGCAACTATTTTAACACATCATCTAAAATAATGGAAGTTTCCGTAAAAAAGCCGATGTCGGCATCTCCTCTTGCCATACTTGTGTCTAATGATGTAAAATAGATCTCGTGCTCTTTGTTTAGGGAGTGTGCGCCGGATGAAATGCCAAGTGCATGATCTGAAATGGGTAGCCGTTTGGATAGAAGATCATTGCTTTATGCTCCGGAGGTGCGTGAGTTGTCGAAGATTCGCCGTAGGGTTTACTTACACGAAAAAAGAGCCGTTCCGCAATTCGACCAACATCAGTATTGACCAGGTTCCGCCTGACAAGCTCCGGGAAATGAGGACCTTCGTCTCAAGGATCCCGGCCAAAAAACAGGAACCGGAGTCGGTCTGCACGTTCACCTATAAAGCCGAGTAACATCTCGGCCTTTATTTTAAAGAAAAAGCCCGCTGGAGCGCGGGCTTCGTATCGAGCGGCGGCGTTGCGTCCCGCTACTCTTGTATCGGATGCAGGTCGTCCCCGGGATACCAGGGCGACTTTCCTTCCAGCCATTCGGGCCGGCCGGTTTGCGGGTTGACTCGGCAGACGTCGTCGAGGCAGTTCGAGCATGTGCCGATCATGACACCGTCGCCGAGCGACATGTAGATCGGGGCTTCACAGCAGATGGACACTTCAGTTCTTTCTCTGGCATAAGGACCCCCTTCACTAATATTATACCATCAAGTTATGATATAGGCAAGTGTCTAAACAAAAACGACCCAGGGGGTCGTTTTTGTGAATGTGGAGATGCCGGGAATTGGACCCGGGTCCGAAATTGTGTCCGACGAACATCTACTAAGTTAGCAGGTTTGGTGTTTCGCCCCGGGATATGAAACCGGCAAAATAACCCGGGACTATCTTTCCATTATTCTTGACGGCGGCGGGGGAAAGCATCCCGGGCCGTCCAGCTCACGATATGACACCCCGTAATCTCGTAGTGAGCATCAGAGCGGGATGGCTTTACCTAAACGATGTTAGGCGTAAGCGTAGTTAGGTGAATAATTGGCACCTAATTTGGTTGAACGGATGTTTAAAGTGGTGACCGGACGTCCACTCTTAGCATTCGCCGGATTGTCAAACTTCGTCGAGGCCTTTCATCCCCATAGCGATATTATACCATAAATCACACCATTACTCAACTCCTCTTTGTTTTGCTCTCGCGATATCTTTTTTCTTTATTGCTTCCCGTTTGTCGTATTTCTTCTTTCCGCGCGCGATGCCGACGAGGACTTTGATCCGCCCCCTTTTGTCGTAGAGTTTCAGCGGGATGAGCGTGAGGCCGTGCGCTTGCGATGTCCCAAGCAGCGCGGATATTTGTTTTTTGGACAACAAAAGTTTTCTGGTTCTTTGGGGGTCGTAGTCGGCAGGAGTGTTGGCGGGCTGGTAAGGCGAGATCGTTGCGCCTATCAGATAGGGTTCATTGTTCAATATTTTTATATGAGTGCCTTTTATCTGGGCCCTGCCGCTTTTAATGCCTTTTACCTCGAATCCTTCCAACACAATGCCGGCCTCGATGGTCTCGAGGATCTCATAATCGAAATAAGCTCTCGGGTTGGTGGCGTATTCCTTCATACTCATATCTTATATTCTTTTTTAAAAATAATTAAGCCCGCGAAGCGCGGGCTTTTGAAATGGTCAATTTTCAGAATTACGGTTGCGGGGTTCAATCCTCCGAACTATTGTTTCGGGAGGGAAGTAAACAAATTTACGTATCCCCGGTCTGCGAATCGCATTTGCTGTTTTGTTTGCTGTTTTGGGGCGACCCTTTCTGTTTCTGCTATGGGTGATATGCCCGCTGATCTTTATGAACTTTTGATCTCCAAACACAAACTCTTCCAGATGGAATATATCGCTAAATGCTACTTCCACGCGCCTCCTTCAGAAAAAGTACTATAAAACTCTAACATTAGAGTTAACACAAGTCAAGTTTTTACTTTCGTTCCTCGAGAACGGCTTTTAGTTTGAGGTTTTTGTCCTTACGCAGGACGGTGAGTTCTATTTCGCTTCCGACGGAATATTTCTGGAGCATATCGCGGAGGTCCATTTCTTCGGCAACTTTTTCTCCATTAAGCTCAACGATGATATCGTTCTCCTGAACACCTGCTTTGTCCGCGGGTGAACCGGGAACAATAGCTTCGGCGCCCGGACGATGGTCTCTGACTACCAGAGCGCCGCATCCAACCGGAAGGGAATACTGCTTCTGAAGTTTTTTGTCGAGCATGACGTAATTAAGCCCGACGAAGGGTTTGATGATGCGGCCATGCTTGATGATGTCTTCGAGGTCGACTTTTGCCCAGTTGATGGGAATGGAAAATCCGATATTCTGCGCGCCGTAAATGATGGCGGTGTTGATGCCGACCGCTTCACCATCCAGGTTTATGAGCGGCCCGCCGGAGTTTCCCTGATTGATGGCGACGTCGGTCTGAAGAACGCCCCGAAGGTGCTCCATTTCGCCTCCGGTTCCAAGCGCAGCGGAAATGCTCCGGGACAGGCCCGAGATTATGCCTTTAGAAACGGTGTTGGAGAACATTCCCAAAGCGTTGCCGATGGCGATGACCGTCTGGCCGAGCTCAAGCTTGCTCGAGTTGCCCAGGCGCACTGTCGGCAGGCCGGTGGCATTTATCTTGATGACCGCAATGTCGTTGATGGGGTCCCGCGAGAGGACTTTGGCCTGGTATTCCTCGCC
>CAYIUL010000014.1:0-12848 GCA_964366725.1 uncultured Candidatus Saccharibacteria bacterium
TCTGCCGGAGCCAGGTTAACCACTATCTTTTTATGCTTTCTGTTGGGCGCTTGAAATCCGCTGTTCTTAATAGCCGAAGATATCCGGTCCTTGGCTTCCTGAACGGATTTGTCCGGCAAGCCGACAACGGTAAAAGAATGTAAACCGGGAAAAGAATCTGCCTCAACTTCTATGAGTTTGGCGTCTATTCCGAACATTGCCGACGAAAATAATCTGGTGGACAAAAGAAAATCGCCTCCCCCAGGCGAGTTTTAGGACTATTTCCTTGATTTTGCGCAGCTAACACAGAATGCGGCTATCGGTCGGGCTTTCAGGCGAGCTGCCGGTATCGAAGCGGAACAGTTCTCGCACTGGCCGTAGGTTCCGCTCTTTATCTTGTCTTTGGTCTTAAGTATTTCGTTGAGTTTGTTTTCCAGTTCTCTTTCCATGGCGAAATTTCTCTCCAGATCGGTCGTTTCCATTGCATTTTCGTCTTCGTGTTCTCCGTATTCAGGAACCTTAACCTGAAAATCACCCTTAACGGCCGGATTTTGTTCTGCGATTTCAGCTAACTGCTCCCTTAAATGTTTTTCTTCCCGTTCCAGATCTTCGTATAGCTTTTGTAGTTCGTCTTTTGTCATAAAAATATAATAACCATAATCTTTTAATAAAGCAATCAAAAAGGCGCAGAGCGCCCCGTAAAAAGTAATTGCGAGTGTGGGCACTGCGCCTCGTGTCCCGCCAAGGCGGGACGAAATGAATTGCCGGCAATCCACAAACGTGTCAGATGACCAGCGAAAGACCTGTCTTAATGATACGGCAGGATTGGTGACACAGCAAGGTGACAAATGTGGATAACTAAATGTCACCAAAAATGTCACCTTGTCACCAATCGTGTCACCAAAAACTATTGGCCCAAAAGGCCCTTTAGGGCATCTACCACAGCGAACATTGATTCCCTGGATCCGGCAATGACGAGGTAGCTTTTCCCGTTGGTCGCAGAAATGACTCCGCTATCTATGCTCTTGTCAGGCCATGGGAAGTTCCTGAACCTGATGGCAACTCCCCGATAAGTACTGTCTAGAAAATTAGGATCGGGTTGTTGAGCCGGATTTAAGCCGAATAATTGCCGAAAGGCCTCGGTCATGGCCGGTTCCCAAGCGGTGAGCCCTTGAATAGCAGACGGGGCATCCTTGACCTCTGCGACTATCGCCGTTCTTGTTCCGACCGGAACAGCAGGGTTCAATTGGCCGGTTTGATTGAATGTCTCTTTCTGGCCATAGGCAAGAACTGCGGTTTCTCCGCCCAACGAATCGAGCACTTGTTGCGGAATATCCGTCAAACTGGTCCAAGCCACATCTCCATTTTGCGCATCTTTCAGTAAAACCTTCCTGAACTTTCCGCCATCCACAGTGATACCCCCCATTGACGCGCTGAAGGCGGCCGGGTTGGCCGGATCAACCGGCATTGCGATCTCCGGGGCATCAAATAGGTCACTGAGAGCGGCCACGGGAGTTGCTACCGGGGTTGGGGTGGGTGTTTCTGTAATGACTATTTCCGGCTCCGGGACTCTTAGGATCAGGAACCAATAAAGGACACCGAACAAAACCACGGCTCCGGCGATAAGCATAAAAAGCCGGTTACGGCCGCCGGATATTCCTCTTTCCGCAGCCGGAGGGGTATAAATCTGTGTCTTTTCCGGGCGGGGGGCAGGCGTCGGGGAAGGTGTTCGTTTTTCCTGCGGCAAAGGCGCGGTCTTTTCGGCCTGGCCTAAACTTACCGATGGCATTTTGAATTGTTGCGGCTGTCCGGCCGGAGACGGCGGTTTGGGCGCTAAAGGTCCGCCGGCTGGCACTGACGAAGGAGCAGGCGGTTGAATTATTCTGGGAACACCGACCCCTGCCGGTTTCTGACCCTGCTTTAGAGTGGAGATGTCCTCTTTCATGGTCCTGATGGATGATTGGTATTCTTTGACCGGAGCAGGCGACGGCGCTTGTCCGACTGGCGGCTGCGCGGGGGGCTTTGGCGCGGCGGGAGCGGGAGACGGCGCAGGCCTTGGCATTGCCGGAACAGGCGGGGGAGTGGTAAATCTTGGTTTTGGTATTTCTGCCGGAGGCGGAGCCGTAGGTCCTGAGCTTGTCGAAGGAGTAGGTGGTTTAGGAGCGGGCATCGGCGCAGGAACCGGTTTAGGAGCCGGTGGCGGAGTAGGATTTTTTTTGGTCAGTTCGTTGACCAACTCATCGATACTGGCTATTTTCGGAGCATTGTCATCTGGCATATTTTAATAGGTTAGGGTTTATTAAAATAATTTTAGCACAAAGGCAAAATAAGTTGTAAACAAAAAGCCCCGCCACAGCAGGTCGCGCGCCATGCGCGGGACCTTTTGCTGTTGAGCGGGGACTTGCTGCCGCTAGTACATCGGCAGCGATTCAGCGAAGAAGCAATCCCAGCAGGGGGCCGGATACACCCAGAACTCCAGCTTCGCACAGATCGTCAGAGGATTGTCCCAGGAATCAGCTTTGTGGGCCGCTTCCTGTTCCTTTCTCTGCTGTTCGTGCAGCTCGGCAGCCTTTCGCAGGCCTTCTTCGTGGCTGCTTGCCTTGATTCGACAAGCGAAGGTGCAGTCGGGAAACTCATCGTCGTGGGTACTGCCCACACACGTCATTTCCATATCATGCGTTTCGGCCATTTCTAGCCTCCTTTCGTAATTCTGCACATTATACATTATACCACAACTTTCGCCGTTTCGTCAAGAACCTAAAACCGGCCTCTTGAGCCGGTTTTATGATTGAGTCTACTAACTTACTTCCTCGGTTTCATCGTCAGAGATATCTTCCCTGTCATGTCGTCGACGCTCTTTACCCAAACGTGGACTTTCTGGCCCATTTTGAGAATATCGGTAACCCTGTTTACGCGTTGATCGCTCATTTCCGATATGTGAACCATGCCGTCTTTGCCGGGCATTATCTCCACGAACGCCCCGAAGTCCTTGATGCTCACAACCGTGCCGTCAAATTCGTCTCCCGGTTTCGGTTCGTAGGTAACTTCTTGGATAAGCGCCAGGGCCTTTTTCATTCCTTCCGGGGTAACTGAAGTTACAAATACGGAGCCGTCATCCTCGATATCTATGTCCGCTCCTGTTTTTTCTATTATCTCGTTTATCATTTTGCCTCCGGGACCAATAAGCGTGCCTATTTTGGCGGGATTTATCTTGATGGTCTCCACACGGGGAGCATATTGGGAAAGTTCCTCGCGGTGGGTCGGAATGGCTTTCTCCATCGTTTCCAATATTTCCAAACGGGCTTTCTTGGCCTGCGCCAACGCCTTCTCGACTATTTCCGTGGTAATGCCTTCCACTTTCACGTCCATCTGCATTCCGGTGACGCCGTCTCGAGTGCCGGCAACTTTCAAGTCCATGTCGCCGTGATGGTCTTCCGGACCTTGTATGTCGGTCAGTATCTTATACTTTTCTCCTTTTTCATCGAACATCAAGCCCATGGCAATGCCGGCGGCGGGGGATTTGATGGGAACTCCGCCGTCCATCAGAGCCAACGAGGAACCGCATACCGAAGCCATTGAAGACGAGCCGTTAGAGGAAAGGATCTCTGAAACAACCCTTATTGTATAGGGAAATTTGTCCTTTGCTGGAATTATCGGCTCCAAAGACCTCTCCGCCAATGCGCCATGGCCTATTTCCCTGCGTCCGCCTCCGCCCATTCTGCCCACTTCTCCCACGCTGAAAGGCGGGAAAACATAGTGGTGCATGAAGCGCTTCTTGGTAAGGTCTATCTCCATCGTTTCTATCCATTGCTCAAGCCCGGGAGCGGCCAACGTAAGAATTGAAAGCGCCTGGGTGGTGCCGCGGTTAAAAAGGCCGGTGCCGTGCGAGTGGGGGAGAATGCCAACCTCGGCATTCAAGTCCCTCAACTGGTCCAACCTTCTTCCATCCGGTCTTTTTTCTTCCGTAAGGATGTTCCTGTGAACGATGCGGTCTATTTCTTCTTCAAAGATCGAATCGGCCTCCGCCAGCTTTTTGCCGAGTTCGGGATGCTCTTTAAATTCTTCTTTGAGGTAGGCCATCGTTTCTTCTTTTATCTGGCCGAGGCCTTCGTAGAATTCGCCCTTGGTTTTTCCGGGAGCAAAGAGGGTTTTTTCAAGCTTGGGATCGGCAAAATTTCTGACAACCGATAAAAGCGCTTCATCGCGACTGAACACCGCTAATTCTTTCTTCTTTTTGCCCATTTCAGCCGCTATTTTTTCCTGGAACTTTATTAAACTTTGGAATTCTTTAAATCCGGCGTTTATCGCTTCGGCAATGTCCTTTTCCGGCACTATCTTAGCCCCGGCTTCTATCATATTTATCTTGTTGGCGGTTCCGGCCACGACAATGTCAAAGTCGCTTTCGGCTCTTTCTTTATAAGTTGGGTTGAATACCGGTTTTCCACCCACTCTGCCTACCCGGACACCGGCGATGGGGCCGTTAAAAGGAATGTCCGAGGCCATTAAAGCCAGAGACGCGCCGAAAAGAGCGACCATATCCGGGTCGTTCACGCCGTCAAAAGAAAGCACTGTCGCCACGACCTGAATTTCGTTCCTGATGTTGTGGTCGAACCGCGGACGGATGGCGCGGTCGATAACCCGTCCGGACAAAATTGCTTCGTCCGAAGGACGGGTTTCTCTTTTTATCCATTTAGAGCCCTTGATCTTGCCGGCCGCGTAGTATTTTTCCTCGTAGTCCACCGAGAGCGGCATGTAGTCGACGCTCTTCTGATGCGCCGACATTGTAGCGTTGATAAGCACTGTTGTTTCGCCGTATTGAACGCGGCAGGAACCGTTGGCTTGCCCGCCGAGACGCCCAAATTCGACTGAAAGCGGCTTGCCCGCGAATTCTGTCTTATATGTTTTGACCTCCATTCAAATGCGCCAACAAAAGAGTGAGAACCTATTCTGGCCGCACGCCTCGTCCCAAGCCCGTCGAAGGACGAGAAGTATGGCCAATGTTAGCCCCATTCATAATTGGTTATTCAACTGCTTTTCGTTGGTTATTAATCCCGACGCCTGAAAGGGTCGGGACCCCGACATTTCGTCGGGGTTAACTTTTTAAACTATACCACAATCCGCTTAAAAATACCAGGGTTCGGTGTTTTTGGGCTTTAGTTTATTTCAAAAGCACCCTGTCTTTCACTTGTTCCAAATCCAGAAAATTATTGGCGGCTTCGATGAGACGGGCCGAAGTTGAGCGCTTGAATCCGGCCACTTCGACAATCGTACCGTTGAATTTAAGAAAATCCACGAGCGGCTCGTAGTCGCCGTCGCCGGAAACGATAACAACAACGTCAACAAGCTTGGAAAGAGTAATGGCGTCGATCGCAACAGCCACGTCCCAGTCGCCCTTTTTCATTCCGCCTGGAAAAATTTGAAGGTCCTTGGACTTCAACTCATATCCGGCCTTTTCCAGCGCGTCAAAAAACGCTTTTTCCTCTTTGGTATCGGACTTGATGACATAGGCAATGGCCCTGACCAGCTGCCTGTTGGCGGTTGCCAATTTTAAAAGTTCCCGGAAATTTACCCTTGATTTATACAAATTTTTCGCCGAGTGATACATATTGCTCACATCGACAAAAACACCGACTCGGTGGTTTTTTCTTTGAGGTACTGTGGTCTTGTGCATGTTATTTATCCAAACCCAGCTTTTTTACAAGCGAGCTGTGCCTTTTCGGGTCAATTCTCTTGAGATAGTCCAGGAGACGCTTTCTTTTTGACACCATCTTTAACAATCCGAGACGGGATGAGTTGTCTTTTGCGTGCTTTTTTAAATGCTTGGCCAGCTGTTCGATCTCTTCGGTAAACAAAGCGATCTGCGCTTCGGCAGACCCGGTATCTTTGTCATGGATTTGAACCTTTTCTATAACTTTTAATTTTTCTTTGGGAGTTAACATAAATTGCCTAAATATACTAACACAAATATGTTTTTGGTGCAAATCAATTTTTGTTATACTAGTTATGCGACATATGAGCCTAAAGGACCTGAAAATTCAATATTTGGAGCATCTGGAAATAGAGAAGAACCGCTCGGCGAAAACCCTGGAAAATTATGGGCGGTATTTGGACAGATTTTTACAATTTGCGAAGGTAACCAACCCCTCTGGAATTAACGAGGACCTGATAAGGCAGTATCGGCTTCATTTGAACCGGCTCAAAGATAACGAGGGAAATCCGCTCAAAAAAGTCACCCAAAATTACCACATTATCGCTTTAAGGAACTTTCTTAAATATTTGGCCAAAAGAGACATTAAATCAGTTCCGGCGGAAAAAGTTGAACTGGGAAAACAAGAAGACCGAGAAGTGACATTTCTTGAAGCCGACGAACTTGAAAGATTATTAAAATCTCCGGAAGGAAGCGGCCTGGATGCTTTGCGCGATCGGGCGGTTCTGGGAACTTTATTCAGTACCGGCATGCGTGTTTCCGAACTTTGTTCATTAGACCGGGACAAGATAGATACTACGAGAGGGGAGTTAAGCATCAGAGGAAAGGGGTCAAAGATCAGAGTCGTGTTCCTGTCCGACGATGCCAAAGAAGACATCAACAAATACCTCAACAAAAGAACCGATGTCGACGAGGCTCTCTTTATCCGGATTCCCAAATCCAAGACATTCTCCAAAGACAGTAATTTGCGCCTTACCCCCCGAAGCATTCAGAGAATAGTCGAAAAATATGCCACCAAAGCCGGTATAGTCGGAAAGAACGTTTCACCCCACACCTTAAGACACTCCTATGCCACCGACCTCCTTCGCAACGGAGCCGACATCCGCTCGGTTCAATCAATGCTCGGCCACTCTTCGGTCACCACCACTCAGATCTACACTCACGTGACAGACAAACAACTCCGCGAAGTCCACAAAAAATTCCACAACAAAAAAACCGGCTGAAATTGGCCGGTTCATCTGTCCATATATCGATTGAAGTCATCGATAAAATTTAACGGATCAACGTTCGTTCCGTGGACTCTGACCATGAAATGCAAATGCGGCGGGGTTCCGACCGGGGTCGCGCCTGTCATCGCCACAACCTGACCATTCTTTACCGTATCACCCTTTTTGACTCTAAATCTTGAGAGATGAAGGTAGAGAGAGAGCACGCCTGAACCGTGATCAATGACAATCATCTTGCCTTCCGTCCCGCGAATAGGAAACCAATAAGCCAGGAGAACTGTGCCTGAATTGACAGCCCTCACCGGTAAAGGAGTGCGGGCCCTAAAATCCGTGCCTGCATGAGGCACCTTGTTTTCTACCTTGGTCTTCTTTGTCCTGCGATCATACGTTCCATAAAGACGCTGGGTGCCGAACCCGTCGGTAACGTCGGCGTTATCCAACGGCGGGACAAACCGTCCTTCCGTCAGGTCATTCTCAACATCTGCTTTGCTGTAGGCCTCATCTTTGACGATCTTTTCCTTGGCCCTTTGTTCTTGGACGGTTTTGCCGGGCCGGGGAAGCGGGCTGACATACCAGGGATTCCCGAACTGTTTTTCCAGAACTTCCGCGTATGTATAGTAGAACTCGTACTGAATGCGCTGATTGTTCTGGATCTCTACCAAATACATGATGTATCTGCCCGGCTTTTGGTCAACGCTGACACCCACAAAGGCATAGCCGTTTTTGTTGAAATGGTAGATCTCGTTAAAAACAAAAAGGCGGATATCCTTATCTCTAAGCGACGGGATCAACTTTACCACCAGAACATCGCCCTGATGGACCAGGGAGTTGCGGTTCAAGACCTCGAACGTCCCGATCTGCGCGTGAGCCGGAAGCGGCAGAATTAGCGCGATAACCAACGAGAGAATCGTTTTTTTCAAGGTGCGTCTCCGTAAGAACTAAGATATCGGAACTTTAACCAAAAACAAAGACACCTTCAAGGTGTCTTTGTTTTTGTGCTCTATTCTTGAATTAGTCCGAACGCACTTTTCCGAAAAAATCCCCCCGCGAAAATTCGGAAAGGCGGCGGAGCCGCACCGCTGACAATTTCAAGTTTTTCTTTGGCGGCAAACTATTAAAAAACCTATGAAAAAATCATTGAACTTCATACTTAACTTCATTTGGAAAAAGTATAAGGAATGGGTAACCAACGTAATTCCTTGTTATTTTTCCACATCCAACTTTTTTAAGAAATTCAACCATTTCTCCGGTTACTTTCTCCGGATTTATTTTTTCGTCTTTACCAATATATTCAACCTCTACAAAATCGCCCAAAGTTTTTACCGAATCAACCGCAATCTCATAGTCTTTATATGTCCAAATTTTTCTCAATTTATCAACTACGACAATGGATTTAAAACTGAGGGCCGAAAAAATTTTCTTGGCCTGTTCCGTGCTTTCAAGTTTGGTCTCGAATTCATCGCAATAATGACTTTTACCATTTTTATCAAAATGCCAATTTTTATAGTTGATAGAATATTTTTCATTGGCATCTCGCAACCTCAACCATTCCGCAACTGGTCTCGTAGCGAGAAAATCTCTATGGGCTGGAGAAAAATATTCATCTACTTGACGCTTCTCCGATTGAAAAGCCGCGTTCTTCTCGAGAAATTCTATCAATGGTTTAGAATTTTCGACATTAACCTGAATTTCAATTTCAATATTTTTGTTAGCCATAAATTATGATTAAAAAATTTTCTTCCCCCAAAATGCGAAGCCGCCAATTCGTTTTTGCCCCCAAAATTGAATACGAATTAGTCGCCGAGCGAAGCGAGGCGAACCAAAACTCTTTGACTTTTCCAACGTGGTGCCGCCGGTCGGAGTCGAACCGACACGGGATTTCTCCCACATCATTTTAAGTGATGCATGTATACCAATTCCATCACGGCGGCATTATAAAAATATTTTCTTTGTGTTTTTGTTCCTGTTTCTACCTCGATGAGTGGATTTTAAACTATGGCAATTTGGACACAGAACTCTAAGATTTTCTAATCGATTATCATGTCTATCTCCATTAATATGATCGAGCTCTAACGGTAAATATCCTTGGTCTGTAGTTCTTGACCACCTGCATTCCTCACAATACATAGGCTTTATTCCTACCTTAAATAATCTATTCTTCAGTTTGAAGCTTTGGTAGGTACTTTCCTTTACAAGGATTTTTTCAAGAGGTATGAATGGTTTTCCAAGCCCCTTTAATCCTTTATTCCACGCCATACCCTTGAAGTGAGAGGTATCCAAATCTAATTCTTTGACGTATTTCTTTATCTGATCGTAATTACCTCCAGCTTCTACCAAACCAAGCTTCGCTAAAACTTTTCTAAAACTAAAAGATGACTGTATGGCCTCTTTTAGCTGCTCCGTTGTCCATGTTCGTTTCCGCGGCATTAACTAAATTATATCAAACGGAAAACGAATTTTCTATAGAACTATCAACACCTTTACCGTTTCTTAAATTTCTATATTCGGAGATATTATACCTTAAATTTTGTGCTTTTTCCAGAGATCGATATGGGCATTGATAACCCCGGTTTTCTTTTGTATTTTTCTGACCCAGTCTTTGTTTTCAATATACCACTTGATGGTTTGGGGCAGCATTTTTTTGAACGCATATTTTGGTTTCCAGCCAAGTTCTTTGCGGGCTTTTGAAGAATCTATGGCATAACGCCTGTCATGACCCGGCCTGTCCTTGACGTATGTTAAAAGATCATGAGATTTTCCCAGGTAATCTAATATCATTTTTGCGATCTTTACATTAGGCAGTTCGTTGTCAGCCCCAAAGTTGTATACCTCCCCGGGAACTCCTTTAAATAAGGCGAGCTCCAAGCCGTGAACATGATCCAAAACATATATCCAATCTCGGATATTCTTGCCGTCGCCGTAAAGAGGCAGGACTTCGTCTTTTGAAGCTCGCAGAGTAAAGAACGGGATTAATTTTTCCGGATATTGGAAGCTCCCGTAGTTGTTTGACGAATGGGTGACGATAACCGGCAAGTTGTAAGTGGAAAAATACGAATGGCAGAGCAGGTCTCCCGCGGCTTTTGACGCAGAGTATGGGCTTCGCGGTTTGTATTGTGTCTTTTCGGTGAATTTTGTTTTGGAGCCGAGAACCAAACTGCCGTAAACCTCGTCGGTTGATACCTGAATGAACTTTTTCACCCCATATGTCTTAGTCGCTTCCAAAAGATTGAACACCCCGTTTATGTTCGTATCCATAAAGTCCTTGGTATGGCCGTGGATGCTCCTGTCCACGTGCGATTCGGCCGCAAAATTTACGACATACTCCGGCTTATATTTTTTGAAAACTTGTTCCACCGAGCCAATGTCGGAAATATCTCCCCTAACAAAAGCGTACTTTTTGTTTTTTGATATGTCTTTGAGATTTTCCGGATTCCCGGCATAAGTTAGCTTGTCAAAATTAACCAACTTAAAATCGGGGCTCTTTTTCAAGAACTCTCTGACAAAATGGCTGCCTATGAACCCGCAACCGCCGGTTACAAGGATTGTTTTCATGACTTTATTTTTTGAATACCAAAAAGTCGCCGTCTTGGGAAACCAGATCAAGGCCCATATTCAGCGACCTGTAAAAATCCAGTGACCTTTGGCGCACCCTTTCTACTCTTTGTTCTGTCGAGAATGTTTCTTCCTCCTCGGCCGTAAAAAGTTCCTCGTCTTCAAAAAGATTAGCGTTGGAAACCGGGCCAAAGCGGAATTCTCCTCCGGGCCTTAAGACCCTCCCGACTTCGCCAAGTATCTTCTTAACCTCGTTCTTGTCCGCAAGAATAGCCGGGGGAGCGGCATGAGCCATCACGACGTCAAAACTTTCATCTTGAAAAGGCAGGTCCTTGGCATCACCGGCCACATATTCCAGTCCACCCGGAATGTTCTCGGGCATTTTTGCATCTATCGAAACAACTTCTACATTTCTTTTTGCCGCAGCCAAAGCGAGATCCGCAGGCCCCGCGCCGATATCCAGGACTCTTTTTCCTTCCAATTCTTCCCAGGATAAGCCAAGCCGCTTGAGAATGAACTCCGCTCTTTTTTCCACCGGATCAGTTTCCGTTTTTTTGGGACTTTCCATAGAGGCGCCGATGGGAATTGCACCCATGTATCGCGGTTTTGCAGACCGCTGCGTTAGCTACTTCGCCACGGCGCCAATTTTAAATTTTAGATAGAGCGTTTCGTTCTCAACTCCTCGTATATCTCCAATATATCACCCTCGCGGATTTCCCCGAATGCCTGGCCCGCGATAGGCTCAAGCTTTATTCCTCCATCGAGCCCCTCTTTGATCTCGGAGACGTCTTCTTTATTGTGCTGGAGTTGCGCGATCTTTCCGACGCAGACGACCGAGCCGTTCCTGACAACGTCCGCAAAACCGCCCCTGACGGCCTTGCCCGAGAGAACTCTCCCCCCGATGACCTGGAACCTGGGGTCCTTTTTAAAAGTGGCAAGCACCTTAAGCTTCCCCAATGCTGTCTTGGTTATGACCGGCCCTAAAAGGTCCGCCATCTGTTCTCTGACGTATTCTATCAACTCATAGATAATATCGAATGTTGCGATCTTGACCCTTTCCCGTTCGGCAAGTTTTTTAGCCGATTCATCTACCGCAACCCTGAATCCCACGACCTGGCCATGACCGGCGATAGCTGTTTTAACATCAGCTTCCGTTATATTGCCTATGTCATACCCGATGACCCTGTAACCGACCTCTTCCGATGTTATGGTTTTCAAAACCGAATCAATCGCTTCCAAAGAACTTGTGACATCCGATTTGAATACCATATTCAACATGGCTTTGTTCTCCGGGGTCTCCTGCGCGCCGGAGAAGAAAGACAAAAGCGGAGCAAGATTCGTGTTATCTTCGGCGATCTTCACGGCTTCGCCTTTGCTTCCGGCAGAACTGAACTCTATCCCGATATTAGGGGGATCGGACCAACCGACTATCCTGACCGGCTGGGACGGCCTTGCTTCGGCGATAGATGAACCGGTGAAATCCTCCATTGCTTTTATTTTGCCCGTGGCCGTTCCGGCAACTATCCAGTCGCCCAATTTGAGCACTCCTTTATGAACCAGCGCCGTAGCGACATAACCTATCCTCTTGTCGAGGTTGGATTCTATTATCAGTCCTTTGGCCGGAAACGACAGGTCCTCTCCAAGATCCTCCAGGTCCGCGACCAGGATTATCATATCCATCAATTCGCTTATGCCCTTGCCCTGCTTGGCTGATATCTCGACAACTGGAACATTCCCTCCCCAGTCCTCAACCAGAACTTCTTCCGCAGCCAGATCCTGTTTGACTTTTTGCGGATTGGCGTTTTCTTTGTCTATTTTATTCAGTGCGACGATGAACGGCATTTTTTCCTGCTTGATTATCTTTATGGCTTCTTTCGTCTGCGGCTTGACGCTCTCGTCGGCGGCCACCACCAGGATGGCTATGTCCGCGACCCTGGCTCCGCGCGACCGGATGGCCGAGAAGGCCTCGTGGCCCGGAGTATCCAGGAACGTGATAAGGCGCCCGTTGGCATTGGCCTGATAGGCCCCGATATGCTGGGTGATGCCTCCCGATTCTTTTTCGGCCACACTTGTTTTCCTGATGGTATCCAAAAGCTTTGTCTTGCCATGGTCAACATGGCCCAAAACAACCACCACCGGCGGCCGCAACTTGCTATTCGATTCGGCGTTGTTGTTTTCCATACAATCTGTAGATTATATCACTTTCTTACGAAAATTTCAATTAAAAATCCCGCCTTGCAGGCGAGCCAATGACTTCATTTCCTAACTGGCGGTGTATTCTTAAAATAGCTCGAACACTTCGATAAACTCAGTGCGGGCGGAATTCTGTCCTCGCCGCGCTTTGCGCGGCTCGGGTGTGGCGGGGCAAAAATGAGCGGCTCCGC
>CAYIUL010000015.1:0-11776 GCA_964366725.1 uncultured Candidatus Saccharibacteria bacterium
CCGACCTCAAAGAGAGTATCGATTGTGCCACCAGCCGAGATGCCGACTCTATTATTAGAGCTGTTAATGAAAAACATGCCGTCGCCAATATCAAGATTTTTGCCGTTCAGAGCAATGTCCCAGTTGTTATCAAAAGTAGCACTGGCGACTATCTCGTCAAAGTCAAGAGAGTTAGAAGAAACGCCTCCGCTCCCGCAAGAGAACTTTTTATTTGTCTCGTCCCATTTAAGGGACTGGGTTGTTGAGTCACAATCAGTTAGTCCCGCACCCACAAATTGACTCACCGAAGCCACTCCAACAACTTCAAAGGCGGTTTCCGGAGTAGTGGTGAGAATACCAACACGATTATTGGTGGAATCGACAGAGAAAGTGGTGGTATCAACCGTAAAATCAGTTCCAACAGTTAGGGTCGTACCAATACTGCCTCCGCCCGAAACACTAAGAGTTTTTGTTTTAATTGACTCGTTGTCTGTGTTCGTTGATACGACTTGTGGACCAATGCCGCCGCTGCTGCCACCAAAGAACTTTAGCGGAGGAGGTATCTGGTCTATCTTTGCGGCAAGAACTTTTATTTTGTCGTTCAACTCGTTCAAAGAGTCCTGAACAAAGTTGGGCGGTAAGTATGCCGTTTCTTTCTGAACGGGGGTTTTAGTTAAAATACCGGGGCTGGAAATTCCATTTTTTTGTTCTGTCTGCGGAGCTCCGGTTTGCGGAGTTTGTGTCGAGTTAGGAGTTGCTTCTGATTTTGTTTTTAGGGAAGGAGGGGGTAAACTCTTGTTCGGCTTTAATTTAAAGGTATTGTTCAACCAAATGCCGATCCCCGCCATCTGTAAATTCTCAGAACTTTTCGAAGAAATACTGGAAATTATTTTTCCGGCCAAGGACTGGGATACGGACGCGCCGACCAAAATAAATGTGCCGCCTGCTATAAAAATCAAAAAGACCGCAAATGTGGTTAAGGCCCGACTTGCGGTCTTGATGCGAGCTTTTGATAAGTACTCACCGATAGAATTTAGGTAACTGCTAAGTGTCTTGAGAGTACTATCAAAAGTGAATTTTTCCTGAACCTCGTTTTTTGAAATGGGTTCAGAATTGGAAAGAACTGTTTTTCCGTCTTCAGAAGAAGAAGCCGGTTTGTCCGGAACCTTCTTCTGAAGACGGCCTGAAAAAAGAACTGAAGTACTCTTAAGTCCCCCGTTTATTTTGTTCTGTATTGCCTGCTTCTGATACTCAACCAGAGAATCTCTCGTGGCATGCCATTTTTTATCTTCACAGATCGCTTGGATCTTGTTCTGTCTGGCAAGCCGCGCTATGTGATCAACGGCGTAGCCGAATTCGTCAGCCAAAACGGATGCAGGCAAATAAACTTTCCCGTCTTTAACCAAAGCGTTAAAAGACCGAGCGGCCTTCTGGCTTTCTTGGGGACTATTTTTTTGTTCCCGTGTTTCGTTCAAATCGCGAACACGGTAAGTACTTATCTCGGCCCGCACCAACTTCCTACAAATCCTTACTGTATAAGGAGTTGTCGGACCTTATTAATATTCTACCATTGCCTATAAAATAAGCACAAATTGGTTATCAACAAGCCAGTATTTATCACAAAAACACACCCAAAAAAGATGGCTGGATTTCTTAACCCAACACGTCTTTATTCCTACCCGACAAACCTTGTAAAATAAGGATTTGTCGGGTCTATTTTTGCTTAAAAACAGGTTTCTTAATATAAGTTTATTAATGTTTAGTATTGTTTTTTCACTATTGAGGGCCGGGGGTTCGTTTAACTCACCTCCCATTCAAAACCTCTTGAGACCATTGAAAACTGCTCCAAAAAAGAGTAGTTTTTCTTTACTAACCATGTCTCAAATACTGGATAAAATACTGGAAAAACCGATATTCAAGGAAAAAGACAGGGCGCTTATACAAAAGGCCTTTTTGACTGCGGAAAGAGCCCATCAAAACCAGAGGAGGTCCTCCGGAGAGCAATATATCACCCACCCCTTAAGCGTGGCTCACTTTCTTTCCGAACTTGGCCTGGACTCGACTACGGTGGCCGCCTGCCTGCTCCATGACACCATTGAGGACACTTCTCTGACCCATACGGACCTGGAGCGGGAATTCGGAAAAGAAATAGCGTTTTTAGTTGACGGCGTGACCAAGCTCAGCAAAATAGAGTATTCCGACTCGCCTCAAAACGAAATGAGCAAGTCAAAATCAGACAAAAAAATACACACGGACAGAGTTCCCCAGGAGTGGGCGATGCCCCACTCCGCTCACCACCTCAACTCCCTGAAAAAGATGATATTCGCCATGGCCGAAGATATCCGGGTGATCTTAATAAAACTGGCCGACCGGTATCACAACATGGAAACACTAAAACATCTGAATAAAACCGACCAGAAAAGAATCGCCCTCGAAACAATGGAAATATACGCTCCCATAGCCGCCCGGCTTGGAATGGGCCGACTTAAAGGTCAATTGGAAGACATGGCATTCCCTTATGTGTATCCCGCCGAATATTCTGAACTGATGAAAAAAGTTAAAGATAAATACAGAGACGTCCTTAACTACATTGACAGAACCAAGCCACTGATAAAAAGACGTCTGACAGATGCCAATATTCCTATCGTGGATATGCACTCCCGGACTAAGCACTATTACAGCTTATACCAAAAGATCAAAAAACCGGATAAGAGTTTGGATAAGATCTATGATCTCGTCGCAATGCGCATCATCGTCCCGGACATCAAATCGTGCTATGAGGCATTGGGGATCATTCACAAATACTACAAACCCCTGCCCGGACTGATAAAGGACTACATCGCTCTTCCCAAACCCAACGGATACCAATCCCTTCACACCACCATTTTTTGCGAAAAAGGAAAGATAGTGGAGATCCAAATACGGACCGAGGATATGCACGAATTCGCCGAGAACGGAATTGCCGCCCACTGGGCATACGGAGAAAGCGGAAAGACAAAAACAGCCAGAGCCAATGTGAAAGATATCCAATGGGTCACCCAGCTCAAAAATATGTTAAAAGAACTCCGGCCGGGAGAGGGGCTGACCAACATCAAGATAGATTTCTTCAAGCACAGAATATTTGCCTTCACACCCAAGGGCGAGGTCAAAGACCTTCCGGACGGCGCTACTCCCGTTGACTTTGCTTATGCCATCCATACCGACATCGGCCATATGACCCGTGGCGCCAAAATAAACGGCAAGATCGTCCCCCTTCATTATGAACTGAAAAATGGGGACGTGGTTGAGATTATAAAAGGCAAAGACAAGAAACCCTCTTTTGACTGGCTAAAAATTGTTAAAACGGCGGAAGCCAAAAAACGCATCAAGTCCTGGTTCAAAGAAAAAGAACCGACTCCGGCGCCTGAAGAAGTCGGGGTCTCGGCCAAAAACGTCGGGAAAAAGAAAAATATCATGATAGCCGACCCGCGCGGAGAACCGGTCATTCAAGGTCAGCGTGGGCTGCTGTATAAATTCGCCCGATGCTGCAACCCCACGACCAGCCACAAGATAAAGGGCTACATGACCATGAACCGGGGCGTCTCAATCCATACCGCCGACTGCTCCAACATAAAAGGCGCCTCAAGCGCCCGCATTCTGACCGCAAGTTGGAATAAAAAATAAAACCTATTTCATGGGTTATAACTGTCCGTACGGATAATTATAATCCAAACAACTTAATCGATAATGCTTTTAGCGATCTTGTTGAGTTCTTCGAGGGTTGCGAACTTCACAACTATCTTGCCGCCCTTTTCAGCGGCATGTATCAATACCGGCGCTTTTAGGGTTTCGCTTAAGTTCTTTTCAAGCGTTGTAAACTTGTTATCTTTCTTGCCTTTCGGTTTTGCTTTATGAGATGACGCGATGTTTTCCGTTTCTTTTGAAGAAAGACCGCCCGACAATATCTGGCCAAAGACATCTCTCTGTTTGGCGGCATCGCTTATAGCCAGAAGCGCTTTGGCGTGAGAACGGGATATTTTTTCACTCCTCAGGGCCTGTCTCATGTCTTGGGGTAAATTTAAGATTCTGACGGCGTTGGCGACATACTCGCGCGATTTGGCCACTTTTTCGGCTATCTCTTTTTGAGTAAGTCCGAATTCTTTAGAAAGATGCTCATAGGCCTCGGCTTCTTCGACGGGATTTAAGTCCTTTCTTTGGAGGTTCTCGACTAAAGCGATCTCCAGGCGGTCTTTCTCCTCGTCCATGTCGTAGCGGATTATAACCGGCACTTGGGGCAAGCCGGCCATTTGCGACGCCCTCAATCGCCTTTCTCCGGCTATGAGATGATAGTAGACCTCCAAACCCTTAGGATTTTCGTTCTCAACCTTTGTTACCAACAGGGGCTGTAAAACTCCGTGCTTTCTTATGGACTTGGCCAGCTCCTTCAGCCCCTCTTCTTCAAAATCACGCCTGGGTTGGTTAGGATTCGGTTTTATCCTGTTTGTTTCAACATAAAATATATTCTCTTTTTGAGATTCTTGTTTTGTCGTTTCTACTGCGGTCGGTATCAACGACCCAAGCCCCTTTCCCAGTCCAAATAACTTTTTCATCAATTTAATCTAATTACTTCTTCCGCCAACTGCCGATATGCCCTCGCGGCTTTGGAGTCAGGATCGAATTGCAAAATTGTTTTTCCAAAGCTCGGAGATTCGGCCAGAGATACGGTTCTTGGTATCACGGCGTTGAAAACTCTCCCGGGAAAATTTTTGCTAACCTCGTTTAAAACCTGATTCGATAATTGATTCCTCCTGTCATACATTGTAAGCAACACGCCCAGTACTTGCAAATCGGGATTGAGGCCTTGTTTGACCAGGTCAACGGTTTTTAGCAGTTGTCCTAGTCCTTCAAGGGCGTAATATTCACACTGAACAGGAATAATGACTCTTTCGGATGCGGCAAGAGCGTTTACGGTCAGAAGGCCAAGGGACGGCGGGCAATCGATGATGATATAGTCATAGTTGTGCCGAATGGGATTTAAAACTTTTTTTAAACGGGTCTCCCTTTCTTCCATTGAGACCAGCTCCACCGTCGCTCCGGCCAAACTTTGGGCGGCCGGTAAAATATCAAATCCGAACAAAGAAGTTTTTTTGATGGAAAGCTGGGGGTTAAGGTCGCTGACAAGGGAGTGATAAACATTTGAACCATTATCAGCGACATGGACCCCCAGTCCAGTGGTCGCATTTGCTTGAGCATCCATGTCAACTAATAAAACATACTTTCCGAGAGCGGCTAAATAACTTGACAAATTGATTGCCGTGGTAGTTTTTCCAACTCCGCCCTTGGCATTACAGATTGCTATTACTCTGGCCATAGATAAAATATATCATTTCAATCAAAATAATCAACGAAACAAAGTTGAAATTGAGTTGAAAAAATGCTAATATTAACTAAAGCCGCTGTGGTGAAATTGGCAGACACACATCGCTCAAGACGATGCGAGGGCAACCTCATGTCGGTTCGACTCCGACCAGCGGCACCAGATTTTAGAATCTAATTTTCCTTAGCGCCCTATCCGCCAGAAGAGCGGTAGCAACCCCCAAAATAGCGCCGGCCACAATATCCAAAGGCCAGTGAACACTTACGAATATACGAGCGAGTCCCATCAGCCCCGCTAAAACAAGAAGAATAATACCGGCCTTTTTGTTGTAGAAATATACGCCTGTCGCCAACGCAAAATAAAAAGTAGTGTGGCCCGACGGAAAAGACGATTCGAACGCATGATTCATCAGTATGTTAACGCGTTCAAGAACAAGAAACGGACGCGGCGAGTAGATCAAGTATCTGAATACGGTTACGAACGCGTACTTGGCCACAAATGCCGAACCTAAAGAAACAAGAATGGCTCTTTTAAAGTGGTCTTTCTTCCAAAAAATTATCAGCACGAACAGGATGAGCAAATAGTCCATCTTTTCGGCGGCAAATACCATAAACCGGTCCAGCCAGACATTCTGTCCGGCCAGACCATTAAGCAGTCGAAATCCGGTTAAATTAAACTTCTCTAATATCAAATTCATCTATTTGGGCGCCTTCGTTAACAAAGTTAAATTTACCCTCCACCTTTTTGCCCGCCAGGACCATTGGTAGCCAATGCTTATCATCCGGCCACATTGCGTCAAAAGGAATTTCGTGATGCAAATACCACTTTGGAGCCATCTCCTCCGATTCTTTCGGCTCGCCCCTCCAATCTTTGACCAGGAAAATATGCATCTGCTGGTTCCATTCGTCGGGTTTATCTTTAAAATAAAATTCTATGTTGCCGACCTTTTCCATTTTAACCGGATCGACTACAACCCCTATCTCTTCTTCTGTTTCTCTGGCAGCGGCTGTTTCTATTGTTTCGCCTTCCTGAACCTTGCCTCCTATCCCATTCCACTTTCCCACTCCAAAACCTCTCTTTTTCATAGCAAGAAGAATTTTATCGTCCCGAACTAACAAACAAAGCGTGGTTGGTTTCACATGTTTATTTTCACATTACGGATTCGTAATTTCAAGAAGTTTTATCAACTTCTCCGGACTGGTCGGACTGACCCTTAAAACTTTCGGCTTGGAAGTGGTCAGATCAACGATAACCGATGGTTCGGATTGCGGCAGAACGCCGGCATCAATGACCAAGTCGGGCCGGACCGCTCTTCTTGAGAATATCTCCACTATTTTGTCTATGTTATTGGTCGGCTCGTGGCCGGAAACGTTGGCCGATGTCGCCGTAAGCGGATAACCGAATTTTCCCAACAGTTTGTCCACGAACACAAAATCAGAGATCCTGATCCCCACGCTTGATGCGCCGGAGTTAACGATATCCGGAATTATGTTCTTTTTCGGCAGAACGGCGGTAAACTTTCCCGGCCAAGCTTTTCCGAGAATCCCCTTATTGCGTCGGAGTAGTCCCGATTGAGATCGATCTGAATTACTTTCATGGTCAGCTTATGCTATTCGACAGTAACCGATTTAGCAAGATTGCGGGGCTTATCTACGTCGTGCCCCCTCATTATGCCGATATAGTAGGCAAAGAGGTGGAGAGGAACAGAAGACAAAATCGGCGTTAGCATCTCAAGCGTCTTTGGGATGTAGATGACATCATCGACTACGGAAGCGATGTCTTTATTGCCCTCGGTAGCTATGGCGATCACGCGTCCCCGCCTCGCCTTGATCTCCTGAATATTGCTGAACACTTTGTCATAGACGCTGTCCGAGGGGGCGATCACGACGGCAGGCATGTTCTTATCGACCAAAGCGATCGGGCCGTGCTTCATTTCCCCCGCTCCGTAACCTTCGGCGTGGATGTATGATATTTCTTTGAGTTTCAATGCGCCCTCCAAAGCCACCGGATAACTGAACTTCCTGCCGAGATACAAAAAATTATCGTGCTTATAATATTTCCTGGCCAACTTTTTTATTTGCGGACCGGCTTTCAATATTTTTTCCATTTTAAACGGCAACTCGAGAAGCTCTTCGGCTATTTTTCTTCCGGTGGCCACGGACATCCCCCTCTGTCTTCCCAGAAATAAGGTCAAAAGAGCCAGGACGGACAACTGGGAAACAAAGGCCTTTGTTGACGCCACGCCTATCTCGGGACCGGCGTAATTATAAATACCTGCTCCGACCTCCCTGGCAATGGACGAGCCCACAACATTGACTATGCCCATGGTCGAAAGGCCTTTTCTTTTTACCTCCTTCAATGCCCCGAGTGTATCGGCTGTCTCACCCGACTGGCTGATAGCCAAAAAACAGGTATCCCGGTCCGGTTTCAGCTTTTTATAGCGAAGTTCCGACGCGTATTCCACCTCAACGGGAATTTCCGCGTTCTCTTCGAGCATATATTCGCCCACCAAGCCGGCATAGTATGCCGTACCGCAAGCCGAGACGATCAAACGTTTGGCCCGCCTCAACTCTTTTTCGATGCTTTCAAGACCGCCCAGCTTGGCAAGACCTTCCCGGACGATTACCCTGCCCCGTAAAGCGTTCCTGACGGCATCGGGCTCCTCGTAGATCTCCTTGAGCATGAAATAGGGGAAATTATTCTTCTGGGCCGACTCTAAATTCCAGTCCAATTTGTCTTCCTGCCTCGATACGGCTTTCCTGTCGAGAGTGGCTATCCTGAAGTCCTTCGGGGTCAAGACGGCGAACTCTCCGTCATTCAAATACACAACCTTCCGGGTATGGGTCAAGATCGCGGAAGCGTCGGACGCGACAAATTTGGCGTCGTCGGAAAAGCCCACGAGAAGCGGACTGGAATTTTTGGCGATTATCATTTTGTTCGGATCGTCGCGGTTCACTATCGCCAAAGCATAAGTGCCTACTACCGACCTTAATGCTAGACGGACCGCTTCTTCGAATGTCGTGCCTTTGTTTATGAAGTCCTCTATAAGATGGGCCACGACTTCGGTATCGGTATGAGAGGAAAAAGAGTGGCCGCTTTCGACAAGCTTGGCCTTCAGGTCCTTATAGTTTTCGATGATGCCGTTATGGACGAGAAAAATGTTTTTCTTGCAGTCAAAATGGGGGTGGGCATTTTTATCGGTCGGCTCACCGTGTGTAGCCCATCTGGTCTGGCCGATAGCAACAGTGCCGAACCTGTCATAGTTGAGCTTTTTCTCCAGTTCCGCGAGCCTGCCGGATTTCTTTTTCCAGAACAAGTTGTTGCCCTCAGTAACGACTATTCCCGAGGAATCATATCCCCGATATTCGAGGCGCTTTAAGCCGTCCATAATAATTGGGACCGCTTTGACCTTATCTTTATATACAAATCCGAATATTCCGCACATATGAATAGTATATAGTATTTAATATTCGGGAATAAATCAAAAAGCCCCCTGAGGGCTTTTTGTTATACAGTCGGAGCGGCTTCGGTTGGCTGTTCGGTATCAGGTGTTTCTGCTTGAACCGGTTCTGGTTTTGCTTCTTCTTTTACCGCAGGCGTTTCCGTCTTGGGAGCCTCGCCTTTCGGCTTTACCTTCGGTTTCCAGCTTTCCATCTTGGGCTTGTCCCAGACATTTTGGTTTACCAGGAGGTTATTAACGGTAGGAGATATCTGGGCACCCTTGGACATCCAGTACTCAATTCTGTCTTTCTCGACTTTGAGCTCTTTTTTGTGAGGATCGTAAGAACCCAAAATCTCCAGGACACTGCCTTTCGGCTTCTTGGTATGTTCGGCAACGATTATCCGGAAATAGGCCTGACCTCGTTTTCCCGTTCTTTGTAGACGGATATTTAACATTTGCCTTAATAGGATACACTACCAGCCCTTCTTTTTCAAGGCCGCGGCTGCCGCTTCTTGCTGGGCTTCCTGCTTGGACGGGCCTTGTCCAGAAGCGACCAGTTCTTTTTCGAGAAACACGCCGATCTCAAAGTTCCGGGCATGGTCCGGGCCCCACTCTTTCAAAACCTCGTAGGTGGGCGTGATGCCGACTTTGTCCTGAGCCATCTCCTGAAACAAACTTTTCGCATCCCTGTATAATCGGTTCTCAATGATGCCCGGAAGTTCTTTGAGAACGAATTTCTTTATGAATTTCTCGCAGGGTTCGTAGCCCTGGTCAATGTATATCGCCCCTATCAATGCTTCTATGGCATTGGCCAGAATATATTGTCTTGCTCTTCCTGTATCCTTTGCCTCTCCACGAGAAAGCAGAACATAGTCATTTAAATCAAATTCGCCGGATATTTTGGCAAGCATAACTGCGTTCACCAAAGCCGCCCGCCAGTTTGTCATTTCTCCTTCGGGATTCGGATAGTTCTTGTATAAATACTCGGTGACCACCAGCTCCAAAACGGCATCGCCTAAAAATTCAAGGCGCTCGTTGTGGTCAAGCCGCCAGCTGGTGTTCTCATTCAAATACGAACGGTGAGTCAAGGCCGTGAGCAGTAAGTCCTTGTTTTTGAATTTAAAACCTATTTTTGACTCGAGTTCGGAAAATTTATCCATTTTCTTCTTTTTCTTCTTTGTTTTCTTTTTCGCGTTTCTCTTTTGCCGGAGGCGCGTCATCTTTGCCCGGCTCGCCTATCTCCCTGTATATGGTTCCCAGAACGCCGTTCACGAACTTGCCCGAAGAATCACCGCCGAACGATTTGGCAAGCTCTATCGCTTCATTGATGGCAACTTTTGGGGGAACTTCTTCCCGGTTGCCGAACAAGAGTTCGTAAAGACCCAAGCGCAGGACGTTCCTGTCAACAATGGCTATCTGGTCCAACGGCCACTGGGGAGCGGCCTTTTCGATTATCTTATCCAACTCGGGCAAGTGCTTAACCGCGCCTTCCACCAGTTGGTGGATGAATCCGGTGTCTTCGAGGCCGGAAGCGAATTCTTTTATGTTGCGTTCGACTATCTCGGGAAGTTCGGCTGTGTTCTTGCCTCGAAAATCCCACTCATAGAGAGATTGCATTGCCACACTTCTGCTTAAATGCCGTGATGCCATTTATATTTTAAATGAGATTACTTTGCCGCTGAATGCTGCTTTTTCTCTTTCTTCTTCAATTCTTTGGCAAGCACGTTCACTATTTCCTTGCCTTTATAATAACCGCAGAACTTACAAACAACGTGGGGCATTATTTCACGTTTACAGTGAGAACACCTGCCTAATTTTTTCGGCTTCAGGGCTAAATGACTCCTTCTTCGGAGTTGTTTGCCCTTCGCCATGTGGTGACGTGGAACAGCCATAGTCCGAAAATCCTAACACGAAATTAAATTCCTGGCAACAAAAAGCCCGCCCTGGAAAAGCGGCGGGCTTTTCCGTGGGCGGGCGCCTTACGATACTACGATGCGTAGAGCCGGACGTTGTAACCGGCTCTCCTGAGCAGGCCGTGGATCCGTTTCTTCTGCCGGGGTTTGAGCCCAGCGAAGATCGCCTTGGCCGCCGCATCGGCGTTGATCGTGGTGGCGGCGCACAGCCCCGCGAAGGTCCGCACATCGCGAGCGTCGCCGTCCGCCGGCTCAAGGAAGAAGTACTCTGCCGCCGGGAGAACAAGACGACTGTCCCACGAAACCAGATCTTGTCTGGCCTGCCTGACGACTCTCTCCAACAGGATCCCGGCCACCGCAAACCGATCAAGGATATCCATACTGTTGTCCTTTCTTGGGCCGATAGGCCACGGAATGTAAAAGATGTCTAAATTATAGCACAGATTAGATAACTCTGTCAACGTCAAAATCAAGTACTAACTAACAAAAGTTTCTTATCAACATTTCCATAAAAAATTTATACGCCTACAATGAAAGTAATGAAGTTTACTCACCTCCACACCCACTCCCACTACTCCCTCCTCGACGGCATGTCTAAAATTGACGACATGGTAAAGCTGGCAAAAGAGCACGGCATGACCGCTATCGCGCTAACCGACCACGGAGTGATGTACGGGGCGATAGATTTTTACACCACTTGCGTAAAGAACGGCATCAAGCCCATCATCGGCTGCGAGGTATACGTCGCCAACCGCACTCGATTCCAAAAGGAACCCAACATCGACAACAAGCGCTATCACCTGACATTGCTGGCAAAAAACAACACCGGCTACCAGAACCTTATAAAACTCACGACTGCCGCCCACCTTGAGGGCTACTACTACAAACCCCGCGTGGATAAAGACCTGCTCCGTGAACACGCCGAAGGACTGATATGTCTCTCTGGCTGCCCGGGCAGCGAGCTCGGCCGGGCGATCCAATCGGGAAATAAAGAAAAAGCGGAAAAGATAATTTTGGAATACCAGGCCATCTTCGGTCCGGAAAATTATTATCTGGAAATAATGCACCATCCGGACGTGGAATTTT
>CAYIUL010000016.1:0-9072 GCA_964366725.1 uncultured Candidatus Saccharibacteria bacterium
AAAATGCGCATAGCATTCGTACATGAGTATCTCAATCAGTTCGGTGGAGCCGAGAGGATGCTTCAGGTTTTGTGCGCGTTGTATCCAGAGGCGCCCATTTACACGTTGATCTACGATTACAATGCAACAGGAGGGGTGTTTGATGACAAGGTCATTCACACCTCGTTTTTGCAGAAAATGCCTTTGGCAAAGAAACACCATCGGGCATTCCCGCTGTTGATGCCTTTGGCTATGGAGCAGTTCGATTTTTCCGAATACGATACGGTGATTTCCGTGTCCGCCTCTTTTGCCAAGGGTGTTCTGACCAAGCCGGGCACCAGGCATATCTGCTATTGTTTAACACCCCCTAGATTTCTTTGGGACGACAGTCAGAAGTTTGTCGAAGAATTCGGATATTCCCGTCTGTTTAAAAAGTTCCTGCCCCCGTTCATCACTTATTTGAGGATGTGGGACCAGGAAGCGTCAAAAAGGGTTGATGACTTTTGGGCCATATCCGATTTTATCAGAGAGAGGATCGGCAAGTATTACCGCCGGCCGGCTTCGGTCATTTATCCGCCGGTAAATGTCAGTAAGTTTCGCGTATCCGAAAATGAAGGCGAATATTTCTTTATGGCCGGCCGCCTGGTGTCTTATAAAAGATTCGACCTGGCGATCAGGGTGTTCAATCGCCTTGGCTTGCCGCTGAAGATCGTGGGCGTAGGCCCCGAATCGGGTAAACTAAAAAAGATTGCCGGCAGGAACATAGAATTTCTGGGTCTGGTTTCGGACGAGCGTCTCGCCGAACTATACGCCTGCTCAAAAGCCCTCGTATTTCCCCAGGAAGAGGATTTTGGCATCGTCCCCTTGGAGTCGATGGCTTCGGGCAAGCCGGTTATCGCGTACGGCGCCGGCGGAGCTTTAGAGACGGTGGTGGAAGGGAAGACGGGGATATTCTTCGACCAACTTACCGAAAAGTCGTTGGTAGATGCGATCGAGAGATTTAAAAAGATGAGTTTCGATCCGAAAGATTGCCGCACCCAAGCCGAAAAATTCGATATAGAAGTTTTCAAGAACAATATACTTGAAAATATTAAGGCTTAATTCGTAATACCATGAGAGTAGGCATCGACATAAGAGTTCTGGGCTCTTCGTACAAGAGCGGAGTGGAGGAATATACCGAAAACCTCCTGGCTCACATGCTTCCGGAAAATCCGGACATCCAATTCAAGCTGTTCTACGCCGGAAAGCCAGAATTGTTAAAAGAATACTCCTGGATCGGTCTGGAAAATGTAGAGATCGTTCGGAGCCGCTTTTCCAACAGGTTAATCTTTTTATCTTCGCTGTTGTTCAACTACCCGAAACTTGACGATCTCGTCGGGGGGGTAGAATCTTTTTTCTCCCCGCACTTTCTTATCGCTCCGCTGAATTCCTATTGCAGGAGAGTAATGACTTTCCATGACCTCTCATATTTGAGATTCAAGGAGTTCTTTTCTTTACGGCGGGATCTATGGCATCGTTTTCAAATACATTCATTCGGTAAAAAAAACTTGCCGGACAAGATCATTGCCGTATCGGAATCAACCCGCAACGACTTGATAGAGAAATACGGGATAGAACCCTGGAGAATAGAAAAAATTTATTCCGGAATTCCCGAATCCGTTAAGAGGCCGGTTCAAGGGGATCTGGAAGAATTCAGAAAAAGACACGGCCTTCCGAAAGAATTTATTTTATTTCTCGGCAAGCTTGAGCCGAGAAAAAATATCCCGGCGCTGATCAAAGCGTTCGACCACCTAAAAGACACAAGCGGTCTTTCCGATCTGCATTTGGTTATCGTCGGAGCGAAGGGCTGGTTATTCAAAGATATTTTCAGAGAAGCCGAAACGGCCTCGCACAAAAATAAAATAATATTCAAAGATTATATCAAGGATGAAGACAAGAAATCTTACTACTCTTTGGCATCGGCTTTTGTTTACACGTCTTTTTTTGAAGGATTCGGATTCCCGCCGTTGGAGGCAATGGCATGCGGAACACCGGTTATTGTCTCAAACAATTCCTCTCTGCCGGAAGTCGTGGGAGACGCCGGAATACTGGTAGATCCATACAACGCCGTGGACATCTCAAACGGGATACGAGCGGTCATCGAAGATATGAACCTTCGAAAATCTCTGGTGGAAAGAGGTTATCAGAGGGTTCAAATGTTTGATTGGAAAAACTGCGCCGACTTAACATTGGGAGCTATTTTAGACAGAAAAGTATAAACTTTTACTAACGTTTAATGGGGTATAGTCCACAAGGGTTGGCAGACATTTTGTAATATAATGGTAGGACATATGCCTCGGAGTAAGTATCAGGTTATCGCCGCCTTGTTCGATATCAGACCCGTCAACGAGAACGGGGATATTGATCTAAACAAAGTTTCCGGCGTGGGATCGTTATTGAACCTCGGCAGGAAGTTGAGAATAGGCAATAAGACGACAAAATTACAAATTCCCCGCCCGCGGAACGGGCAGGCAAAATTCAAATCCCAAATAAATTCCCCGCCCGCGGAACGGGCAGGCAAAATTCAAATCCCAAGCGAGCCAGAATATGAAATACAAAATACCGCCTATGGGGAAGCTGATCCGGCAGAAGACCTGGAGAGATATCTCAACGAAGAAATGAACCCGACAGTGGAGTTGGCAGCCATTGGCGCCGAAGTGACTGAAAAGAAAGAAGCCAAACCCCGGTATAAACCGATATTGCGCAGTAAGGGCCAAGTGACAAGCATTAAAGAAGAAAACGTTGAAGAAAGCTACGAAACGATATTGGCGCAAATTAATCTAAAAGTGGCATTTGCCGATGACAGAATGCCCATTGGAGAGCCGAAAAAGACAGACATAACAGATTGGTGGGAAGATAAACGGAAGCATCGGGCATCGAGTGTTAAGTATCCGGTACCGGAAATAAAAAAAGAAAAACCGAAATTAAAGATAAAATTACGAATTCCCAGAAAGATCATCGTGGCCGGCTCCATTCTGATAATGGCAGGACTTTTGGTTGAATACGGATTTTCTCTAACCAACGAGATAGTTCATAAGGGTAATTCAGCCGTCTCTAACTTGGAAAGCGCCGGAGAGAACATCAAGAAACTCGACTTCACGGCGGCATCGACCAACTTTGCCCGGGCATATTCAGATTTTGCCGAAGCGGGAAACAATCTGAATTTCATGGGAGCGACCCTAAGTTCTTTAATTGCCGATCTTCCCGGCGGAAGTAAACTGAAATCGGCAAAGAAGCTGGTCGAAGCCGGAAAACTGATGGCTGACGCCGGGCAGGCCATGAGCCGGGCCATAGAAGAATTGGCCAAAACAAATTTAATTTTATTACCGGCGTCGGATACCGCCAACGCTTCCATCGGCGATATATCCAAAAATTTAAGGCAGGCCCTTACTCTTTCCCAGAAGAATATAAAAAGGGCCGGGGAATTACTGGAAGACGTGGACGCGGAATCTCTTCCGGAAGACAAGAGAGCAAGTTTTGAGGAGTTCAACTTGAAATTACCGGAGTTTGAAAAAATGATAACCGATGCGGTTGATTATTCCAAGTTTCTAGGGGACTTTATCGGCACTGCCGGAACAAAGAAATATCTTCTTTTGTTCCAAAACCCGGCCGAGTTGAGGCCGACGGGAGGTTTCCCCGGAAGTTATGGCATGGTTGTTTTCAAAGACGGGAAGCTCCAGGATTTCAAAGTTGACGATGTTTATAATCTGGACGGCCAGCTGAAAGAACTTTACGTGCCTCCGCTTCAGCTGCAGCATATTACTCCGAGTTGGGCCATGAGGGACGCGAATTGGTTTGCCGACTTTCCGGTCTCGGCCAGGAAGATCTCGGAGTTTTACAAAAAGGAATCCGGCGAGGACGTGGACGGGGTGATAACCTTCAGTCCCCAAATTGTCTCAAAGATATTGGAGATAACCGGACCGATAAGGATGAACAAATACGGCGTAACTTTGAATTCCGAAAATTTCTCCCAAGCCATCCAGGAGGAAATCGAGTATAAAGCCGACAGGAACCAGCCCAAGAAGATACTTGTTGATCTGGCGCCGTTGGTGTTGGAAAAAATATACTCGGCCGACTCGGACAGGTGGATGGAGATATTCAATATTCTGGTGTCGAGCGTGGATGGAAAAGATATTCTGATGTATTTCCGCGACCTTAAACTGCAGGATTTTTCCGTTACCAAAGGTTTTTCTGGACAGGTCAATCAAACCAGAGACGACTACCTTATGGTCACTCTCGCCAACGTGAAGGGTTCCAAGACTGATTCCGTCATCGACTCCGAACTGAAAACCGATACAATATTCGAAGGCGACGATGTCCGTCACAGGATAGTTATCACCAGAACACACAACGGCGGGGGAACTAAATTCGGTTTTTTTAACAAACAAAACCCCACATATGTCAGGGTGCTTGTTCCGGACGACGCTCAATTTCTCGGAATTTCCGGAAATTCAAAACCCAATTTCCAACCGCTTCTTGATTATTCCGAGACGGACTTCAAGCGCGACGAGGATCTGGTCAGGTTCGAAGAAAGGAGCAACTACGACAGTCAAAACGGGGTAACGGTATTTGAAGAAGCCGGAAAAAGAGGATACGGATTTTGGATGATATTAAATCCAGGAGAGACAAAGGCGGTAGAGCTGGAGTACCGGGTTCCGGGCAAAGCGGCCGGAAAAGAACACGAATTCTATATACAAAGACAGCCAGGATTGGAATTCAAAAAGTTCACTCTCAACCTTATCCCCGGCGCCTCGGAGATAGACCAGTCATCCGTGGAGTTGAAGAAAGGCGACGGAAAATATACATTTACAGGAAAGCTCGACAGGGATATGCCGGTTAAAATCATATTTAAGTAATTGAGTTGGATAAGCCGACAATCCAAGACACTTCTGGGGGCGAGCGCGTTGCTGGCCTTTTTTAATTTGGCCTCACGCTTGATGGGTCTGGTCAGAGACAGGGTGTTGGCCTCGCGTTTCGGCGCCTCGGATATTCTTGATGTCTACTATATTTCTTTCCAGATACCGGACCTGATATTCAATTTGCTCGCGATAGGGGCGATTTCTACCGCATTCATACCGTTGTTCATAGAATATGAAACAAAGATGGGCAAAGAAGACGCCTGGAAGCTGGCAAGCAACTTTTTGAATTTGCTTTTAGTGATACTGTTTGCCGGTGTTGCCGTATTGTTTATCCTAACGCCCTGGCTTATGGGTATTGTCGCTCCCGGATTTGATGAGGGGAAAAGCTACATGGCAATCCTTTTTACAAGAGTAATGCT
The DNA here is from genome assembly GCA_964366725.1 of uncultured Candidatus Saccharibacteria bacterium. GTDB lineage: Bacteria > Patescibacteriota > Minisyncoccia > 2-02-FULL-40-12 > GWA2-44-9 > JACPAB01. The sequence goes on from CAYIUL010000016.1 coordinate 5,297, forward strand.
TGCCAGCCCTTTGGTGTTCGCGGTTAGCATCGTAGCCGGTTCGGTTCTGCAGGCCTCAAACCGTTTTCTGGCTTTTGCCTTAGCGCCTTTGGCCTACAATCTCGGAATCATAGTCGGAGCCGTCTTTCTTGAGCCGATGTTCGGCCCGTTGGGTTTGGCCGAGGGCGTCGTTCTAGGGGCGCTGCTTCACTTGGCGGTTCAGCTCCCTGCTTTGTTTAAGGCCGGATTCCGCTGGGTTAAGATTTTCGATTACAAAGAAACGGGGACAAGAAGGATATTAAAATTAATACTGCCCAGGTCGTTCGGCCTTGCGGCGGCACAGGTGAATTGGATGATATTGAACGCGCTTGCGACTACTTTGGGTATCGGCACCGTTTCCGCTCTTAACTTCGCTTTGAACCTCCAATACGTTCCGATCGCTTTGGTCGGAATATCGGCGGCGGTCGCGTTGTTCCCGACAATGTCCCGGGAAGCCATGTCGGACGGCAAGGCCTTTTCCGCGAGGATATCCAGAACTCTCAACAATATCTTGACATTGACCGTGCCCATGTCTTTCCTGTTCTTTTATTTAAGGGAGGATGTGGTCAGGATACTGCTCGGTTCCGGACTGTTCGGTCCCAAAGACGTGGGTTTGACCGCTGACATTTTGGGATTCTTTATTATCGGAGTGTCTGCCCAAAGCATTATTCCCATTCTGGCCAGGTCTTTTTATGCCATGCAAAACACGAGAATTCCGGTTTTGGCCGGCATCATATCTGTCGGGGCTGGCATATTTTTGGCTTTCCGGCTTATCGGCGGATGGGGAGTGCTGGCTCTTCCTTTGTCTTACGCTTCCATGGGAATACTTAACTGTTTGATACTTCTGGTGTTCCTAAAAAGAAGAATGGCCGGATTTTCTTTGTCCCGTCTGGCCGTTAATTTTTCGAAGATCGTCTACGCATCCGTGATCATGGTCCTGATCTTGACCTTCGTCGATGTATTTGTTGATTTTGGCGTCGATCTGGCCGGCAGTTTGCTCCAAGTCGCGATTTTTTCTTTATTTGGACTTTTGACTTTTTGGATTTTTTCCCGCTTGCTAAAAGTGGAGTTTAAATGACCTCAAATTCCCAAAAGACAAGTATTACAAAATTAACTTGTTTATTGTTGCACAAAATGCTATCGTTCATTTATGCCAAACAATCGCATAGATATAGATTCTCAACACCTTAAAAACCTTTATTTAAATAAAGGTCTAAGTACCTATAAAATTAGCAAGATCATAAATTGTAGTGCCAGCACTGTCACAAATCGTTTGATTGAATTTCAAATCCCCATAAAGAATGCGGCCTTAGCAAGGATGAAGTATAAGAAACTTGATTTTGACGGCAATGATGCAGAGAGGGCATACATGATCGGGTTTAGAATAGGTGATTTAAATGTATATCGCGTAAGTGAAAATTCCGAAACTATTGTGGTTCGTTGTCATACCACACAGATAGAACAGGTAGGCGTTATGAAAAATCTGTTCTCTAAATTTGGCAGGGTTGATGATTCAGTAAGGCCGAATGGCCACTATTATATGAACTGTTTTTTAAATAATTCATTCAAATTCTTACTCCCTAAAGACAAGAGCTCCTGGGCTTGGATTAAAGAACCTGCAACCCGCCTTGCTTTTATTGCAGGATACACTGATGCGGAGGGCAATTTCATCATTAATCAAGGCCGAGCTCGTTTTAAGATAGATTCATATGACAAAGACGTGCTTGATACTATTGCTCAATGGCTTGATGACGCTGACATCTCATATAAAATGAGATTAATTTTTAAAAAGGGCGATAAACAGAAAATATATGGTAAGACGGGCATTTATCATGGCGATCTTTGGAGATTGAATATAAATTATGCCGATTCATTAAAGAGGTTTACTTTACTTACTATGCCTTATCTCAAACACGCCAGAAGGGTCAGTCATGCCAAAACTTGTTTAAATAATATTCAGACAAGAAAACAAAATGGATATATCTAAAATAAGAAATTTTGTAATTGTGGCTCATGTGGATCACGGAAAGTCGACTCTTGCCGACCGTTTTTTAGAATTGACCAAAACCGTGGAGAAAAGAAAAATGCACGAGCAGTATCTCGATACGATGGAACTCGAACAAGAACGCGGCATTACCATCAAGCTTCAGCCGGTAAGGATGGCTTACAACATGGACGGGCAGGATTATATTTTGAATCTGATAGACACCCCGGGACACGTGGACTTTTCGTATGAAGTGTCGCGTTCCCTGGCCGCTGTTGAGGGGGCTATTTTATTGGTGGATGCGTCCAAAGGCATTCAAGCTCAGACCCTGGCCAACTTACACTTGGCCAAAAACCAGCGTCTCAAAATAATTCCCGTCATAAACAAGACCGATCTTCCCAATGCCCGGACCGAACAGGTAAGAGAAGAACTCGCGCATCTGCTTGGCGTTGAGACCGAAGAAATAATCGGGATATCGGCAAAGAACGGGACCAACGTCCAGCTGGTTCTGGAAAAGGTCATACGCGAAGTCCCTCCGCCCGATACAAGATCGAACCTTGCGTCGGCTTTGATATTCGATTCCATCTTCGACGCTTACAAAGGGGTTATCGCTTATGTCAGGGTTTTCGGGGGAAAGATAAAAAGATCCGAAAAGATAGCCGCTTTTGCCACCAAAGCCAAAGCCGAGATCATAGAGCTGGGGTACTTTTCTCCGGCATTAATGCCGGCTTCGGAAATATCTTCCGGGGAGATCGGCTACATAGCCACGGGACTGAAAGATCCCGGCCAGATAAGGGTCGGCGATACCATCGGCTCTTTCGAGGCGGTCAACTCGGGAAGTTTCCGGCCGTTGGCCGGATACAAAGAGCCGCGGCCGATGGTTTTTGCCAGTTTTTTTCCCGAAGGCAGTGACGATTACGACTTGCTCAAAGACGCTTTGAGCAAACTTAAACTTACCGACGCCTCGCTGGTGTATGAGCCGGAATCGTCAGCCGGTCTGGGCAGGGGATTTCGCCTCGGTTTTTTGGGCATGCTCCATGTGGAGATAATATCCGAACGCTTGAAGAGAGAATTCGGCCTGCAGCTGATAATCTCTTCGCCATCGGTCGAATACTCGGTGACAATGAAGAACGGCGAGGATGTAAAGATAAGATCAGCCGCCCAGCTGCCGGATTTTTCGAGGATAGAGTCGGTTGCCGAGCCGATAGTGGACCTGGAAATTTTGTGCCCGGCTTCATATCTGGGAAATGTAATGGAGCTCGTCTCCGCTTTCAGGAACGTTTACCAGGGCACCGATTATCTGGGAAAAGAAACCGCCCTTTTGAAATACGAAATGCCGCTTTCGGAGGTCATCACCGATTTCTATGACAAACTGAAGAGTGTGTCTTCCGGTTACGCGTCCATGAGCTATGAGCCCAAAGGATTCCGGGAAGGAGACCTGATACGCCTCGATATTCTTATCAGTGGTGAGCTTGTCGAACCATTTTCGAAGATAGTCCCGAGAGAAAAGGCCTACTACGAAGGCAGATTAAGCGTCACGAAGCTTAAAGAAGTGGTGCCGCCGCAATGGTTTGAGGTCGCCATCCAAGCCGTTATAGGCGGGAAGGTCATCGCCAGAGAGTCCATCAGAGCCAGGAGGAAAGACGTCACTGGCTATTTGTATGGCGGAGACGTGACCAGGAAGATGAAGCTGCTGGAAAAACAAAAGAAAGGCAAAAAAAAGATGAAAGAAACGGGCAGGGTCAATCTGCCCCAGGAGGTTTTCCTGAAGATG
>CAYIUL010000016.1:9172-11116 GCA_964366725.1 uncultured Candidatus Saccharibacteria bacterium
GGCAAGATAGGCGATCATGCTTAGCGCCACCAATACGACGAGTATTGTCCAAACGATTTTTACTAACCTCCTATTCATGGTTTTAAGAGAAAATGAGAAATTGATTCGGGTCATCCGCCGGCACAGTTCTGCTCTCAACGGCGCCTGGTCCTTGTCCGCCGGGCTGATCATTCTGTTTTGCTTTGTCTTTTTCTACTTTAAATTTAACTTTTTTGGATACGGGTGGCAAGTATTCAGTATGCTTGTTTTGATCTTGGCCGCAACAGTTATCACTAAATTATATATCTGGAGAAATGACGTACTTTTCATAACCGATCAGCGTATCATCCGGAACGAACAGGCCGGGTTGTTTCAGAAGACCGTAACCGAAGTGCTTTATCAGGATGTCCACGAGATCATTTTCAACAAAAAGGGTTTCGGTTCCATCGTCAACAATTACGGCGACCTTATAATCCGGACGCCCTTCGACAGCAAAATAGTATTTAAAAAGATTCCCGATCCCGAAAGAGTGGTTGAAATAATAAACAAAACAAGAACTCGCCATGAATCCCCTGTACTCTAAATGGTTTTCGTTGTTGCTTATCGTTTTAGTTGGCTGTCTTGTCTTCTATCTGCTCGGTTTGAATATCCGCCGCGCCGAGTTCCGGCAGGTGGTTTCCGGTATTGAACAGAAGATACAAGAAGCCGAAAAGGACAAGACCTATCTGGAAAAATTCGTTTCATACTTTAAAAGTCCACAATTTCTGGAGAAACAAGCCAGGATCAAGCTCAACTATAAATCGCCGGACGAAGAGGTTGTTTTTGTTTTTCGCGATCCCAACCCCAAACAAGAAACGGCTGCCGCCAACCGACTTGATCAGGCGCCGAACTACAAAAAGTGGTGGTACTATGTTCTCGGATACTGAACGGGGTAGTGAAGACATTAGAACCTACTACAGAACAAAGAGATTAGTTTTTACATTCCGCTTATGATAGATTAACAGAGGTATAGTTCATTTGAGAGGTTAAAAATGAAACGAAAATGCGAGCCCTGGCGCCAGTTGAGAGATAAAAATCATAGAGGAAATTGCAAAAAGCAGTGTAACTCTACACAGCCAAGCTTTAATTCTGACGGAGAAACTAGATGTCAATTAGAAGAGAGGCACACGGGTCACTGCCAATACACATACATTTTCAATGTTCATACTTGCACAGATGAGTGTGCGGATATTCATCCATAGAGCCATAACGGCTCTTTTATTTAATGCTCGCCGCCAAGCAAAATACTCTTTACGGTTTCCTGATTTGCGCGCGCCACCAAAGGGTTATTCTAAAAAGGAAAAGAGTATTTTGCTTGGCTCTGCTCTGAACGAGCAAGGCGGCGGGGCTGGCCTCTGTTTTTGCTCGGACGGCTCGGCAGGAGGGGGTTTAAGGGGGAATGCCGAGCCGTCCTCGCTTTTTTTGAGGAAAGCGGAATTTGATTTAATGAGAAGGTTTTATTAAACTCGCAGCCAGTGGTTCCATTATTTTCTCCAAAATATCTTCATCAGAAAACTTTGACCCTAATTCTTGCAGTATCGTGTTTCTTTCTTCATCAGTTATTTCTTCCCATGGATTGAATTTTAGATGCTTTTCTAATTCAATAATGGGATCAACTACCTTGTGTCTTAAGTCCACTTTTATACATTTAACCTCAAGTGCTCTTTCTTTTCCAATAAAAGGCGAATCGTCTTTATTGATGATAAGCACTTGGTATCCTAATTTTGCTACAGGGTAAATTTCGTTCATAATTTAAAATTCAATTAGTTCAATGGTTGATTCGGGATGCTGCTCTCTATACTTTTTAAAAATCCTTCTAACCTCTTCAATATCTCCAGGATATAAACCATTATGAGTTGATATGTGAATTGATTCGACATCCTCCATAGTCAAACCGCCGTGATATTGAACTTCCGTGTAACTCTC
>CAYIUL010000017.1:0-10789 GCA_964366725.1 uncultured Candidatus Saccharibacteria bacterium
CCGACAACATGCAAAGGAGCGAGAGGCCCCGTCGTCCCGATGCCGACGTTGCCGGCGCTTTGGACAAATAGTGTGTTTGAAATTGACGCCGCGCCTCCCGAAACCTCAAATGCGGTTGTACTTGAACTTGCAATCCGAACGGGTTCATTGAATTCAAAACGATTGAGAGAGGAGTTCCATTTCAAAGTTGCGTTCGGAGTTGTCGTGCCGCGTTCAAAAGCAAGATAAGCGTCTTCGGTGTCGGCCGTGGCGTTGTCGGTGTTGATTCTAAACGATAAACTTGTTACCCCAGCAAAGTTTAGGTTTCCTGAAACATCAAGGTTGCCTGATATGTTCGCATTAACCACATAGAGGTCGTCCCAACGATTTGCAGAAGAACCGAGGTCAAACGAACCAGAAGAAATCAAATCGGACAGGACTTTACTGACCACCAAATCAGAGGTTGTGGTCTTACCGCTTATACCCACATTGCCATCTTGGTTAACCTGGAACTTTTTTGAATAAACTTCAAAACGTGAATTTTCCGGTTTGTCTTTACTGCCTATGCTCGTATCGCCTGATACGCCCAAAGTCCCGAACGCTCCATCCGAACCCCACACGCCTTTATAGAAAAATCCTGGAGCCCTGAAATCACTCTGACCATTCACCTCAAGACCGCCGATAGTAATGCCGTTAGCGGTGGACGCGCCATTAGAGGTGACAAAATCAAGATTGATATTTTGTTTTTTGATGCCATCCAGAAATTCGGCATTTAAATTTTTGATCAGAGCCGTGTTAAAAATTTCTATCGTCCCCTTTTTTAGGATTAAGTTACCGGCAGTAAGGGTGACATTTCTGCCGAATACCGCATCGCCAAAAACACCAAGACCGCCATAGACCTGCAAAGAATCCAAAAGTTTCGTAGCTCCTTTTACAGTCAGTGTCTTGCCGACTTCAACCTTTCCTTCCAAAAAAACGTCCTCATAAGTGAGGTTGCCGTTTTTGGTTACGAAAGCTAACGTAAAATCTTTTGAGGCTAAGCCATCAAGAAAGTTAGCGTTTAAGTTATCAACCAGTGTCATTGAGTCAACGACAATCGGCGCCACGCCATCAGGGGCGAAAGAACGTAACTGGCCTTGTGTTTCAATATGCCCAAAAATAGATACGCTCCCGGCTTTGTCTAAAACCAAAACCTCGTTGGCGTGAGTTCCCGGAAAGTGGCCTTGAACCGTGTCGGCATCTTTGAATGTTTTTTTGACTTGCTGAACTACGTTATCAACCTGACCAAAACTGAATCCGCCGGCGATTATAAATATCGCGACTACCGCCGTAATCATTATCGTCATCATCCTTACCGGACTTCTCATCATTGAACGCGCGTATCTGTCAAACAACTTGAACCGATACCCGAACGACGGCAACTGGACTTCGAAAAAATCTTTCTGCTCCGGAGTCAGAGGTTCTTCTTTTGGCTGATCAAGTTTTCTTGTGATGCGTTCGGAAAAATTATCTAAAGAATCGGAAAGGCGGTCAAGCTTGTTTGCGACTTCGTTTTGGTTTTGAGGGCTCGGCGCCGGCGGTTGAACAATTTTTTCGGACGGAAACTTTTCTTCCGGTTTTTTAACCTGAAAAAGCTGCGGGTTCAGTATCTCGAATTCTTCGAATATTTTGGAATGTCCCTCATGGCCTGTTTCTATTTTTTCTCCTTTTTCCGGTTCCTCGGGAGTCAGTCCCGTTAGAAGCAGAGGCGCGCTGCGAGCCCTTGCGGCTTCTAATGGGATTAATTTTCCCAAAACATTTCTCGGAACCGTGATGGTTAAACTTTGTTTTCTCAAGTAATCATTCAGGGCGTCGTCCGTCGTATACCAGTTTCTCCCGATCTTCTGCGCAAACATTTTTCCTCTTCTTGCGAGCAAACTTAAATATTCCTGCGAGTAGGAACAGCGTTGAGAGGCCTCGAGCATTGAAAGCCAATTTTGTCCCGTTTTATATTCGATAAACTTTTCTTCTTCTGGTCTCATAAATGTCTTTAAATCCGGCAAGCATCCGATACGATATCGGATATTAAAAAAACCGCCTCAATCCACCCTTTAAGTATAGTCCCTGATGTTGAAAAAATGTGGATAAGTCGCCATTTTTTAAGTGGCGACCATATTTAAACATTGAAATATTTAAATATTGATCCGCCTTAAGCGGATTAGTTATCAACATTGACCTTGTCGGGTTATAAAAGTAAAATTAACTTATAAAGTTCCATAAACATTCATAGAAATGGTTAATAAAGAACTTAAATGGTTTAAATACATCTTTATCAGACTTTTAACTTTTAAACTTTAAACTTTTAAACTCAAAGATATATGCCCAAAAAATTCCTGACAGTAAAAGAAGTCGCCCGTCTTCTCGGTGTTACCCCCTTGACGGTTCGCAACTGGGACGCGAGAAGCAAGCTTGTCGCCTACCGCAATCCTGTGAATAACTACCGGATGTATAAAGTCGAAGATGTAGAGGTGATCCTCCGCCAGATAGAGCAGTCCAAAGAAAAAACCCGGAAACTCAAAATAGACATATTTTAAATTTCTAAATCCTAATTTTTAATTTCTAAAAAATTCTTAAATAAAAATCGGCATCTGCCGGTTTTTTATTTTGTTTTGACTAATCGTAAAAAACATTATAGCATTGGGGACAATTGAACTTTGAAAATCAGGAGCAGTACCAGTGCAAATAGTAAAATCCGCCCTGAAATTTCCTATATTGGAAGTGATATTGGGGAGCATGGTTTTGATTTTAGGCATCAACACCTCCCAATGGCTTCTTATTTCTGGGGTAGTTTTATTTGGTATGTCAGGATTTATCCTGAAACGTCTGACCAAGTTTGATGTTTCATTGCTGAACTGTAGAATTCCCCTACTGTTCTCCTTGTTGGGTATAGTAACCTCTATCTTCTTGCGGGATTTTCACGAAGCTAATCTATTTCTTCTTGCGGCCCTTGCTCAGTTTTTTGCATTTGTCTTCGTCAGCATCTTAAGACAAAAAGGTTCCTTCACCTGGCACTCGATAGCCAACTTCCTTTCGCACGGAACCTGGTATGCGGTCATGGGCATTTTTGACCAGTCAAAAACATACTGGATGTTGTTCATCCTCTACCTGATCGCAATCATTGCTGGACGTATCGCAGGTGTAAACTGGGCAACTTTTATTGTCGAGAAGTATAATCTCAAGAGCGACGCCACACGAGATCCGAAATTAGCTCCTGGAAAAAGATTGACCTATCTCGCAAAAGAACCAATGTTCTGGCTCCTTATGTTGGGACTATGTGGTTATGTGACCTATGGATTTTTCAGTTTCGATACCTCCATGAATACCTACCTCCTGATCCTGATCGGCATAAGCATAGCGCAAACCTTACTCTACGCAATCAATGCTCGCGCGGGACAAAGAGGCCGCAATTGGTATATCGCCATAACAGGTTTATCGGCAGGAGCGATGTTCTCTGTCCAAACGGTCATACTTTTTTCCAAACATATGCCGAGAGAGCTGTTTATCCCCTATGTATTGGCGAGTACGCTTGGTTCGGCCACCGGGGCATTCGTATCAATGATAATTGAATACATAAAGAAAATAAGACCCGACGAACACCTGAAGTCGGGAGATGACCCAGGCATGCCAAAAATACCAGAATGGAAGAAGCGTCTGCCTTATGCCATAATTTTGGCCCTGGCGGCAATATGGATATTTTTCCAGGAACCGATTTTTAGATTCTTTGGACTCCAAATAAACGAATTAAGATTCCCGATAACAATCGTAACTGCTAAAATACCCAGGGCGCTTATCCTGTTAACTGCGGCGACCCTATTCTTCTTGGATAATGCCCTGCATACAGTAACCAGCCGAGCTGGTAACAGAAATCACACTGGATATCACATTTCATCCTTGATCCCCAAGGGGCTCATCGATTTCTTGAGAGTTAGCTATTTGTCGTTAAATACAAGAATCCCCGATATCGTTCCGATATCAATATTGGCTGGCTGTCTTGGCTCTCTCTGCGGTAAGGATGTTTCCGAACGCATTGAGCGCTGGCTCCAGGCAAAAATGGACCTTCCGTCGGAAGAACCGAAACCAAAACCGGCAACTGCCTAAAAAATTAAAGCCCCCGCAAAAGCGGGGGTGTTTTTATTAGGCGGGATTCGGGAACAATCTGTCCCAATCGATCTGCCACGGTTTAGCCATGTATTTACGGATAAACACGTGAGAGATGGGAATCATCCGCACCGGACCGGCTCCGGGGCCGTCTACCGGCAGACAGATTACCAGACCTCCCAGGTTGGACCTCGAGAAGCCCCAATCGTCTCCGTAAGAGTCGCCATGCGTACCGCAAGCGCAGTTGAACACCGCTTTACGGGGAGCCCACGCTCCGGCATATCGGTGCTGATCACCGTCGATGTTAACAAAATAATGTTTGTTAAAAATAAATCCGTAATCGCCGCGTTCGGCCAAATTCATTGTGGCTTTAGCAAGAGGATCGCCGTCCTGACCCGACTTCCGGGTTGGATCATGGCGCAAGTGGAGTCCCCACTCATATCCGCCAGCTACGGAAACAAGGCCGTATCCGGAAGCGATATTTCCAAAAATAGGAGCGCGAACCAGCTGTTTCAGCTCATTCAGCGTAAACGGACAATCTTTTTCGCCGAGAACATAAAGCGACAAAATGCGGGCAAAGAACCAGGCCTCGGCCATTGTGCCTTCGGTGGTTTTTTGACCGTGATTTCCGTCAAGAATATTGGCCAAGCCGATGGCCCTACGGTCCCAGGCATTCTCGTTGCCGGTCAGCACCTGCTGAATGTTTCGGAGCTTGATATCGGCTGACTTGCCGCGTTTGAGTATTTCAAGGAAGAATCGGGTCCGCCGTTCAAGGGAATGGTCAACGAAATCTTCCATCTGCTGCTGATACCAGTGCTCGCCGCGAAGGCGGAGCTGGTGGTTCAACCGCGCCAGAAGGTTGCTTGACGCTTCCTTGAGCTCGCTCGGCTTGAGCTTGTCATCACGAATCTTCCGCAACAATTCGGCGGATTCGGCTTCCAGAACCCCGTAGGATTCATGCTGGGGATGGCGATTTTGCTCCGTTGGAAAATGTCTTCCCTGGCTACTGTCGCCATGGCTGGAGAAAATGTGAAATGGCAAGGGTTTGTCTTTTTCAGTAAACTCGCGGATAAAGATCTCTGAAGCAGCGACTTCCATCGGAAGCCGTTGTTGCATGCGCTCATCCCAAACATATTCCTTATTCGGATTGCCGGTGTGCTGATCGCCTTCGGCGTAAATGATTATCTCTTTTGGCGAGCCGGATTGCTTACGCTTCGGATTTTTTTGAGTAAACATCGAGATCGGCAGCGGATGAGAATTCCAAACGCCGTCGGTCATGCTAAGCATGAACGCCCCCGGCTCAAACCTGCCGTTCATAACCAAACGTTCAATGGGAGAGCCCTTTTTGATCATTTCAAACTTGGCGTCACGGACATAATCGCGGTCAACCAATACCGGTAATTGCCAAACATGGACCTGTTCCAGTTCAGTGTCCCGCATACATTCCCGGGCGCTCCATCGAGCGTTCAGGTTATATGCGCCGGCGCCAAGGATCACATCCGGCAACACACCGTCAAGGTCACGCTGGCCGACTGACTTGATGAGCTGGGTAATATCGTGTTCATTGGGACGTTCGTGGTCCGCCTGGAGAATCTCGACTTTCCTGCCTCCAATCTCGCAGACGATCGTGCCCTGTCCGATAAATTCCGAATTCGGGAGCGCTTCCTTATACCAGGAAACGAGCAATGTGCGGATAACGTTTACGAATCGCTTGTGGTCAAGCTTTTCAATGTTGGTGTTCGCGGACTTGCGCTTTTCCAAACGCAGAAGCCGTTCCACTTCTTCTGTTAAATGTTTAACTGCCTTGGTTTTTCTTCCCTTTTTCTTTTTCAACTCGTAAACCAACTCGGCTTCGGCCGCTTGCCTTTCGGCTCTTGCTTCCGATTCCATGCGAACTTTCAAATAGCGAAGGTGCTCATGGGCAGAATTATCGGTCATTTCCTCTTCAGGATAACCGAAAGAAAAGTATACCGGTCCCTCAAAAATGGGTGAACCATCTTTGTGGGTGGTAACCTTCCGCCATCCGCCAAACGCATTCATCACGCGCTCACGGAGCGTGGCAAAACTAATCCTGTCCGGAGGAAGATTCTTGCGAATCTCGATTGCCTCTTCCCGATAGTCGGGGTCGAGGATTTCCGGGTCAAAATCAAGTCCGTGATAGAGAGCGCGGTGGGTCGTAAGACGTCCCGAGCTCTTTTTCATATCGGTCCACATCAGACCGGCGGTGATCACGATCGCGTCCGCCTTATTTTGCTGGGCATAACGCAGCACATTACGCACCACGTTTTCATCAAGCACTCGGTTGTATTCAAGACCCAGATGAGGGCCATCGATGACCAAAGTCCTGAAATCATTCTGGTTCTTGACCGCGATCTTGAAGGGAGAATCAAGCGTATAGTTCTGCAACTGAAGGACGCCCTCCTTTTGCACCCGTTCAACTTCGGCATCGGTCGCAATACGGCCGATACCGGCTTCGAATATCGTGCTCTTTTTCTTGGCTCCTTCGGGCCGGAAACCGCGCAATTCTTTTGCTTTCGCGTCGATTGCGCTCTGCGAAATATGGCTCAGACGCTTATAAACAGGAGCGAGGTCGCGGCCGCTTCTCACAAATTTCGTGAGAAGTTCCAGCGCATCCTTTTCTTTATCCCAAAAACTTTCGTTTTCTGCAGATTTCTTTTCGGGATCTTGCTGTTTCTTTTCAGTCACTTGTCCCTCTCGAGTTTTTAAGGTTCTTGCCGAAATCATAACAAATGAAAAGTATCCAACAACCTTGAAAATGTTGATAAGTGTGGTCAAATACAAAACCGTCCGCCAATTGGCGGACGGTTTTGTATTTTGTCGGCGGGAGCTGAGGGAATCGGACCCCCGACCGCTGTTTTGGAGACAGCTGTTATGCCACTTAACTAAGCTCCCATAACGACACCAAGTGTCGTTATCCGGTCAGGCGGGCTTCCTTGTGCGGCGTGCTCTTCTTGCACCATTTGTCCCGATTTTGTTAAACGCTTTGCATTTACTACAAAATCGAGGATCCTCGATTTCAGTGGATTTTCATATTGAAAATCTCTGAAATCGGGACAGAATTACCCAGTTATACGCGCCTCCTTATGTACTGTATGTTTTTTACACCACTTACAAAACTTCCTATACTCAAGTTTGCGTTCCACGGTTTTTTTGTTCTTTGTGGTGTAATAATTAGCCCGTTTACACACACCGCACTTCAAACGCAATAAATTTTCCTGTGACATATTGTTTTATTTTATATTTTTAACCGACCTTGAGCCGATGGTGGGAATTGAACCCACGACCTACTCCTTCATGAATACCCCCACTTCGCTGAGCTTATAAGAGGATTAGACTGTATATTGAGCATTTCAGCTCCCCTTGTCAGTCGTTCGGGCCCCCACTTGGTCGAGGGCCACGGTCTGAACCCTTTGGGCCTTTAACCGTTATTCGGGATTCGCTATAAAATTTCTTTTATAGTGGGCAATTTGATTTACCATGGAGTTGCTCTACCTCTGAGCTACTTCGGCAACCATGTTATTTTTTTAATAAAGAACGTTTTCTTAATTTAACTTTTAATCCTCCTGATTTTAAATGCTTGAAAAACTCTATCTGCCTCAAGCGCTTTTTTGCTTCGGCTTTGGTTTTATACGAACCCATCCGCCTCCCGCTTTCGGCCATTACGACATATTTTGAACCTATTTTTTTTATCATCTGTGGGGGCGGTATGGAGTCAAAAGCAAACTGCTTTGCTTTTAACAGGAATTTTAGGGCGAGCTCTGTCGAGCCCGTTTAAAAATTCCTAAGCCCTGTCCAGCTTTGCTGGACCAGGTGCAAATTTGCTGCCTTGCAGCAAACCCAGAAATATAACCGGTGACTGGTTGTATTTCTGGGTCTACCTGTGGGGGCGGTAGGATTTGCACCTACGTAGGCCGAACGGCCAGTAGATTTACAGTCTACCCTCGTTGACTACTTGAGTACACCCCCAACTATCTGCCATATTTTAACACATTATTAACTAAATTCCCAGTTTTTAATCAAAGACGAAAATTGCTCTTGTAATTTTAAATAATCGGTTTTTAGTATCATGGTTAGTTTAATTTCTGGATATAATTCTCTAAATTCTCTATCTCTTTTGGCCGAATAATCGGAAAGAAAATTCTTAATTTCTATATAAGTATATTCTCCTGGTAGATAGAAGTCTGGGGTATATTTTTGTGTTTTTAAGCTAAAGGTTTTCGGCTGAAAAACCCACTTGATTTTAAGGAAATTCATTAACCTGGCATAATTGGCTTCCCAACGACTGAAAAAATAAATATTTGGGTCTATGTCTGGTCTAATGCCGGCTTTGGCTCTTGCTGCCTTAGGAGAAGTCGGCCTATGACCTATGTCATTTATCGAGCAAACAACAGAACAGTACTTGTGATTTTGCCAACGTGGAGTTTTAAACTCCTTTTTACAACTTAAACAATACTTAATTAATCTCGGCACCAGGATTCTTCCTTTTTGAGTATAGTGATAGGGACTTCTTTTTAAGGCTTCCGAGATTTTTAATTTTGTTTCCAGACTTTGGGGCCCACGAATACTATTGTTGTGTGTTGCAGAACAATTTTGCGAACAAAATTGTTTGGGACTAAAACTTTTTACTTCAAAAATATTATTGCAATTTGCTCTTTTACATGTTCTTTTTTCTACTTTAGCCAACAAATGGCTATAAGAACCCTTTTGCCAGGCAATTTTAGAAACTTGTGATTGTCCTTTTTTGTATTCAGTTAAATCGTAAAATTTATGCCTCATAGAACTGGAGCCAGGGAGAGGACTTGAACCTCCAACCTGAGCATTACAAATGCCCTGCTCTACCGTTGAGCTACCCTGGCATCCAATACATTTTATCACAAAAACAGACGAAATACTACTTCTTTATTACTCCTTCGACTGCTTGTGAATGCTTCTTTTTGAGTTCTTCTTTGGCTGGATTGAGCTCTATCGCCGCTTCATACGATTCCTTGGCATCGGCGAAATTAGACATCTTCAGATACAGGTCGCCAAGAATTTCATAAAGTGAAGAGTTCTTGGGATTTTTTGCTATTTCTATTATGAGGCGCTGTTCTTCCTTTTTCAGCTCATCTATTGTTGCCTGTTCGATTTGTTCTTGGGTTTTCAGAGTTGCCGAAGGCGAAGCCGGGGCCACGGGTGAAGCCCCAACCGAAAGATGTTTTCTTTCGGTTATGTTCCTTATCTTCTTGATAAGAGAGTCCGACATTCTGTCCATTCTCATGGAAAGGACCCTAAGCCGGCGAAGAAACTTCTCGAGCTCAAGCAACCAAACCTCTCTATAGCGCTTTAGCCGAGTGCTGTTGATCCCGTTAGCCAACTCCGGTAAAAGGTCCAACCATATGCTCTGCCCCGATTGGACATCAGACACGGTAAGCTTCTTTAGGTAGGGCATTTTTCTCCAAATAATTAAAAAGATGCCTACCGCAGACGCTAAAATCAAAAAGAGGGGTATAAAAATAAAGGCCATATATTATTAGATATAAAATATTCCAAACCGGCCGATCTGGATATTCTCTCCAAGCTTGGCAATGTGTTGATTGATGAGGTCTTGGACAGTTAAGGCGGGATCTTTTATAAATGGCTGAGCCAGAAGGTCGTCTGCCGTTTCCGGCCTTACTGCGGCTATGTGCATGGCCAGATCGTGGGCCAGTTTCTGGAATTCCACATTTCTGGCCACGAAATCAGTTTCACACAGAACCTCCACCATTGCCCCCAATTTCTTATTGGCGTGGATATAGGAATCGATGACCCCCTCTTTCACCTCCCGGGACGATTTTTTTGCGGCCACGGCAATGCCTTGGGCTTTTAATATCTCGCGCGCTTTGGTTTCGTCTCCTCCGGCTTCATCGAGCGCCTTTTTTATTTGGGCCAGTGAGAGCCCGGTACTCTCCCTTAAATTTTTAATTTTATCTGTGTCAGCCATGCTTTTATTCTGCCAGCTCCTTACTTATCATCTCTAAAACCAGATCAACCGATCTTTTTGAACGGTCGTTTGCCGGAATGACATAGTCGATCTCGTCCGGATCAGAATCGGTGTTGGCGATACCA
This sequence comes from uncultured Candidatus Saccharibacteria bacterium, assembly GCA_964366725.1. Taxonomy (GTDB): domain Bacteria; phylum Patescibacteriota; class Minisyncoccia; order 2-02-FULL-40-12; family GWA2-44-9; genus JACPAB01. The sequence goes on from CAYIUL010000017.1 coordinate 10,222, forward strand.
ACAACTTTGACGCCCATCTTTTTGGCCTCTCTGACGGCCAATGAGCTTTCTTTAAGAGAAGATACAAAGATAGCGTCAGGCAAACGGGTCAGTTTTTTCAGACCCTCGAATCTGACCTTCATTTTTGCCAGTTCTTTTGTGAGCATCAAGCGCTCCTTTTTGGTGTATTTTTCAAGCGCCCCGCTTTTTACGTCATTTTCGAGCTCCTCGAGTTTTTTGACTCTCGTGTTAATGACTTTGTAGTTAGTCAGGGTTCCGCCCAACCACCTGTCAATGACGTAGGGCATATTAAAGGACTCGGCCAGGTTTTTTGTCGATTCGCCGGATTGTTTGGTAATTCCCACAAAAAGAACCATCCCTCCGCTCTTGATGGTTTTCTTTAGAAATTCCACAGAATTTCTCAACTGGACCTGTGTCTTAAGCAGGTCTATAATGCAAATTCCATCCCTGGTGGTAAAAACATAGCGGGACATTGACGGATTTAAAACGGTCCTTTTCCGACCGTAGTGCATGCCGCCTTCAGCATGTCTTCGTAATAGATCGGAAGCGGACACGTCTGCACTGCAGT
>CAYIUL010000018.1:0-10572 GCA_964366725.1 uncultured Candidatus Saccharibacteria bacterium
TAGGAGGCTGCAACTTGCCTCCTTGAAGCCGGAATCGCTAGTAATCGCAGATCAGAACGCTGCGGTGAATACGTTCTCAAATTTTGGACTCACTGCCCGTCAACTCAGGGGAGCCGGGAATACCTGAAGATCCATGTTTACACGTGGAGCCACGGTAGGCTCGGTAACAAGGAGTAAGTCGTAACAAGGCAACCGTAGCGGAAGCTGCGGTTGGATCACCTCCTTTCTATTTTGAAGCTTCGGAAAAACTCCGTTCATGCCACTTCGGTGGAATGACAAGTCGTTTCCGGACGTGAGAAATAAAAAGGTTAGAAGTGCGAGGCGAAAGATCGAAAACCTAGTTTATAGTTTTTCTTCTCTTTCTCTCTAATCTTCACAATGTAGTCGATTCCGCCTCATCGGCGGAGAGGGGTCCGACCTCTAAATCGGAGACCGATGATAACTAGGTTAAAAATTGTTATTAATTAAGCCCCGATTTTGTCCGCTTCGCGGATACAAAATCGAGGATCCACGATTTATAATTGCGCTTTGCGCAAGTAAATCGGGACTGGGTAAGTATATAAGATTAGGAAACCAAAAACCGCCGAATGGCGGTTTTTGGTTTCCTGTTGCGCTTATTTTTCTTTTATCCTACGCTTTAACTGATCTAATCTCTGGAAAAAGAGGCCAACATGCTGAGAATGATGTTCTTGGTATTCGCAGTTCTTTTCCTTTATGTATGCACTCCCAAGCTGATGCCGCATCAAGTGGTGGTCCAGCCGCCTTCTCAAAATGAGGTGGTGAAAGCGCAGCACAACGGCAAGGAAATTTATCTGATGGTGGCAAGGGTTGGTAGGGGAGACAGTGTGGCTGTGGTTGTCTCGGGGCCGTTTGCTGTTGGTGAACTGGACGGAGTTGTTACGTCGGGAACCTGGCAGGAAAAATTTGAAAGCATCCGCCAGGAACGTTCTTGGCTGTTGTTCGAATTTTCATGTGGAAACAACACCTGCAAAGCCACCTTTCATCATAGGAGAAGGGGCGGCCAGCATATTGAAGATAACTGGTGGTTCCTCAAATATCACCCGAAACTTCGGAAGGCGGATATTCCGGGGTGGATTTCCCAGAATCTTGCTGAAGTCGGGCTGAAAACGAATTGGAGTTACTAAAAATCCCGCCAGGGCGGGATTTTCGATGTTTATTTTATCTGATAGGTGAGAGAAACATTTACCACTATCTCATTTTCTCCGGTTGGAACCGACGGGCCGCCTCCGCCGCCCATGCTCAGTCCTTTGGCGTCATAATATATCGGGACAGGATAACCGCCGGTGTTTTCGGAAAAGTTCACTATTTTGCCCAGGTCTATATCAAGCTGGTCTTCAAGCTCCTCGGCCTTACCTTTGGCATCTTCAATAGCTTTTTTCCTCGCCTCGGCTTTTAACGCTTCCGGATTGTCTATCTCAAAACTTAAACTATTTATCTGATTTGTCCCTGCGGCCACGACTCCGTCAAGAACATCGCTCACCTTGTCCAAATCACGGATTTTAATTTCCATTGACTGGTTGACCTGATAGCCGGTGATGGTCGGTTGTCCGCCGTATTGCGGGTATTTGTATTGGGGATATATATTATAGCCGGTGGTTTTGATGTCTTTGTCGTTTATGTTCTGCTTTTTCAAATAATCCGTTACGGCCTTTGATTTCTTGGAATTTTCATCCTGGGCCGTTTTGGAAGTGAGAGCGTCTGTTACTATTGAGAGGTGCACCTTGGCTATATCCGGCTTGGCAACAACTTTTCCTTCCCCGCCAAAAGAAACGGTGTTTGTGGTGGCAGCGGTATTTACAACCCGGCTGGTACTTGCAAGCAAAAATACTGCAAGAATGACCATAACTACTGCCCCGGACCAAACTAATGGTTTAAATTGTGTGTTCATGATACAAATATAGCATATTTTATGAAAAAAGACATTTACCTGGTTTTAAACAATATCCGGAGTCGGGAAAATGTCGGCTCAATTTTTCGCACCGCCGATGCGGCGGGGGTTTCCAAAATATATCTTTGCGGAATAACGCCTACACCTCCTCATGAAAAAATATCTAAGACGGCTCTTGGAGCGGATGAGTACGTTCCCTGGGAATATCATAAACAGACCTGGCGATTGCTAGTCGGACTTAAAAAAGAGAGAATTAATATCGTAGGCCTTGAACAGACCAAAGAAAGCATCGACCTGTTTAAATTTAAATCAAAGTTTCCGTCGGCATTAGTGCTTGGTAACGAAGTTGGGGGATTAAGTCCGCAAATCTTGAAATACTGCGATAAAAAAATTTCCATACCCATGTATGGAAAAAAGGAAAGTTTGAATGTATCAGTGGCAGCAGGTGTGGCGCTTTATGTTATTTCAGGTCGTCTCAGTCAGTAATGGGGATTCCGGCGGTTCTCACCCACGGTTGAGGCAGACGATAATCAATGAACCCATTTTCGTGAGTTTTGAACGACCAGCCAGTATTATGACAGGGTTGGCACATTTGCCACCAGACAGGGTTAGCAGGCACAGGCATATTGCCCATTTCTACGATGCCGGCAAGAGCGCCTCGTTTAACCATCAAGTTTGAATGACAAATGTGACACTCGATTCCAGGTGTAAATTCTTGGACATCGTTCCAGGATTCGGTTTTGCGATAAACCATCTGCCTTTCCTAACTATTAAATAACGTGAAATGAAATTACCACACAAAACTCTCGAACGCAACTTATTCAAATCTGGCTATCGGTATGTTTTTGGCGTAGACGAAGTGGGAATGGGATGCTTGGCCGGGCCGGTGGTTGTTTGTGCGGTGGGGGTTACTAAAGATTTTTATGAAAAAAGTCATCCGGAATTGCATGGCTTGCGAGAGTCAAAACTATTGTCAGCTGTTCAGCGAGAAAAATTTGCCGAAGAATTGTTAAAAGAAAAAGACCTTGCTTATGCCATCTCGTCCGTCACTCCGAAAACGATAGACAAAATAAATATTTACCAGGCGGCCCGTCTGGGCATGAAAAATGCGATTAAAAAATTAAAACCCAACTTTGATTTAAAGACCGTCGTATTGGTTGACGGTAAAACAAAAATAAAGGGAGTTGATTACGAGCAGATGCCTATCGTGAAAGGGGATAGAAAGATATTTGCCATCGCCTGCGCTTCAATAATCGCCAAAGTTCACCGCGACCGGACGATGAAAAGGTATGCAAAACAATTTCCTGCATATGGCTTTGAACAACACAAGGGCTACAGCACTGCCCGCCACAAAGCCCGTTTGGTCCTGATGGGGCCTTGCGCAATACACAGAAGGTCGTTTGCCCCGGTGAAGAAACTTGTTTAGAATTCTTATTATGGAAATGTTTGAGAGTTATAACAAAGAGTCGGAGAAGGACAAGAAACTTCGTTCGGTCGCGGATGTATTGAAACAGTTTGTTTTGGCTGGGACGCTTTTGCTTGGTTCCGAAATCGGTCTGCGGCCAGATAGGCCCTATGAACAGCCGGAAAATTACTCTTTCGCCGAAGTTATGGAGCTTTTAGACGAGGAGGACAGAGAACTTTTTCTAAAAATGACAAAAAACCGGGTTAACAAACCGGTTTCTATCGAAAGTTCAATACCTTCCAAAACAGAAAACGTAAAAATTTCTGAAATAAAAAAATATCTGACGACCCTTCCAAGGGGCTGGACAGCCGGAGAAATAAAAAGCATAAAAACAACAACAAAAAGAGAGGATGTGGAAGCAGTGCCATTCGGGGCCTTGGCCGTTTTTTACAGTGATTCCGGAAAAATATTTTTTGATCAGGAAGCCGCCAAAACACAAGAGAGAGGATATAACATCCACGCAATCAGCCATGAAATCGCCCACGGGAACGACTTTTTAACGGATGCCGATATTAGCTGGAGGGAGCGCCATCAAATGTATAAAAAGTTAAAAGACCGGCTCAAATCGGAAACGAGATTTCGAACTCATTACCTTGCGGGATTGGAAGACGAGTATGAAAAAGGCGATTATGGCCTCCTTCCCCTCATGAGGGAGTATTGGGCTGAGATCAACGCTCAATATATGTCTGACCCGACGCAGCTGCACATAGATGATTTCGAGTTGGTCCACAGATTTGTAATGCGTAACGACAGCAGTTATAAATGGCGGGAAAGATTGGGCGAGCGGGCAAAGATACAAGGAGAGTTTTCTAACCCTCACATACCAAAATCAGAAAAATAGAATGAAATATCATATTTACGACACGCAAAACAAAGAACTCGCCGGTATGGACATTGACGACAAGGGTTTTTATGGCATTGAATTTAAAGACAATCAATTCAAGTTATTTTTAAATTCCAAAATCGCTGAAGGGGTCAAGGTTTTTGATGAGCAACATAAGGGCGATGTTTCCGCGGCTATGACCAAGACGGTCTCTAAAGACGACAAAAATATCGGGTATGCAATTCTGGAATTCTTGAGATATAGCGGGTATGCGGTAAATAGAGATACCGCAGAATTAAAAAATGAGATCGAAACGATTCTCGCTTCTTTTCCTGAAGGTGATCCGAGAAAAGAGATACAAAATATGCTGCCGAAGCTGGATTATCTGGAAACGACGTTGTTGCTTCGAGAATTGAAGAAGCTGAATTAACTGTTAAAATAAGATTATATGGCAAAAGTAGCAATCAACGGATTTGGTCGTATCGGAAGGGCATTTTTCAAACTGGCCATAACCAAGCCGGAGTTGGAGGTTGTCGCGATAAACGATTTGGGCGACTTGGAAAATCTGGCTTATCTTTTGAAATACGATTCCGTATACGGGAGATTCAACAAGGAAGTGAGCGTGAAAGACGGTAAATTGATGGTGGACGGCAAAGAGTATTTATTTCTTCAACAAAAAGATGCTACCCAACTCCCGTGGGGCCAGTTGGGCGTGGATATTGTTGTGGAATCAACTGGTGTTTTTGAAAGTTTTGAGAAAGCCGCCGTGCACAAACAGGCGGGCGCCAAGAGAGTAGTAATTACCGCACCGGCGAAAGATGACGACAGTGCCGACGCAAAAACGGTATTGATGGGTATTAACGAAGAAGACCTCAAAACCTGTTCTATTTCTTCCAATGGCTCCTGCACCACCAATTCCGTCTCGCCTTTACTGCAGATACTTTCCGAAACTATTGGCGTCAAAAAAGCATTTTTAAATACTACGCACGGATATACGGCAACCCAGAATTTGGTTGACGGTCCGGTCAAAGGCCACGATTTTCGCCGCGGACGTGCAGGTGGTGTGAACATTGTTCCGTCATACACAGGTGCAGCAGTTGCTGTGGGCCGAGCAGTTAAAGCGGTGGAAGGTAAATTTGAAGGTACTTCAATGCGCGTACCGATTATCACGGGTTCTCTTTCGGCGATTACGTTTGTTTCTGCTCGTCCGACAATCGTGGAAGAAATAAACAAAATTCTCCGCGACGCGGAAAGCGAGGACCGTTGGCAAGGTATTTTCAAAACCACTACCGACCAACTTGTCTCAACTGACATCATCGGCGACCCTTATGCCGCCATTGCCGATTTGTCTCTCACCAAAGTTGTTGATGGCGATTTATGCTGCGTATATTCCTGGTATGACAATGAATTTGGATATACCAACACCCTGGTCGAGCATGTCCTCAAAGTCGCTCAAAATTTATGAAAGAAATAATCTTACGTATTTTGAGAGGGGCTTATAGTATCTTCCTCTTTGTGTTGGGAATAATCGCACTCTATATAGTGAGTCAGATATTGAGCGTATCAATAACCTTTGTGTGGGAAAAATCGTTCGGGTATAACCCGTTCCTGCGTGAGTCGGCGTTGGCGATACCGGGGGCGTATGCTATATCAATAATTTCCGGCCTTATCGTAGCAAAATCGTTTTGGCGAAGAAGCAGGGCTGTGGCACTCGGGGCTCTCATCGGAATGATCCCGCTTATTTTTATGTATTCTTTCGCGTAAATAACATGTCGGAACTACATATAATTGAAAATCCTATAACTCGGGTTGAACTAAAAAAGATTGCCTTGGAGCGTTATGGTGATTTGGTCAAAGGCGTGGTTGATATAGAAAAGGGGATTATGGTTTTGGGCGGAGAATTGCATATTGATGAAGCCCTAAAACTAGTTGAACAATTCCAGTCCAAGGGCAAGGATGTTTGGGGCATCAACTTGTATCCCGAAAAGTCGGGGGATGATATGATTGAGTTTGACTCCATGATTAATCTTAAACCCAATCTTGGAAATCGTACTCAGGGCGTGGATTCACCGGAAATAAGGGATAAAATAAAAAATATTGTCCGTAAGCTTATCATATGAATACTGTATCAGAGAATCGCTGGCACACGCTCACCTTGGCTGAACAAATGGCTAATATTGGTTCAGAAGTAGGTAGGGCGGCAAAATGGCAAGATAAAGACAATGCCCGTTTTGATGGTGCGGCCAAACGAGCTATGGAGTTGATTGATCTGACCATCGAAGATCCTCGTTGGCATAGCCGTCTACCAGAATTAGGGAGATTAAAAGAGTTGTTTTGCGACGGGGTTTTGAGAGGCAAAGAATACGACTCAACCTTATCGGATTTAGAAAGTTATTTTCTGCCTTTCATGCATATCGTTGCTCGCAAATATTCACTTCAATAAACCATGTCTCAATATATTTCTGAACAGAAAACTGAAGAATTAGAAATGAAGGCCAATGAAGCGTGGAAGCTTTATTGCAAGTTCAAGAGATTCAGGGTAACCTATGTAATATGAAAGAAGAAACCATACAAAAAATAAGCGCAAAGATAATCCCGATTTTACGGGCGAACCGGGTAGAATATGCGGCGCTTTTTGGCTCCGCTTCAAGAGGTGAAGCGACCAAAGACAGCGATGTTGACATATTGATTCGTTACTCTGAAACTCCAGGACTATTAAGCCATGTTGGTTTGATGCAAGAATTGGAAGATGTTCTGTCTCTTGATGTTGATTTGGTTACAGAGCAATCTCTTAGCAAACTTTTAATCCCATTTATAAAAAAAGATTTACGAATTCTATATGGCGAAACCAACCGACAAGATTTATATTAGCCACATATTTGAGGCCATTAGGCTTATCAAGGAATTTGTTGCTGGCAAAACTTTGAAAGAATTTCAGAATGAACCTATGAGACATTCCGCGGTGGTTCGGCAACTTGAAGTGATTGGCGAGGCCGCCAAGCGTCTTTCTGTCGAAATGAAAGAGGACTCAAGCAACCTTCCTTGGCGCAAGATAACCGGCATGAGAGATTTTCTGATTCACGATTATATTGAAGTTGACACAGAAATGGTTTGGAAAGCGGCAACAATAGATGTGCCAGAGCTCGCAAAAGAACTAGAACAATATAAAAACCCACAATGATTACCAAAGTCGTGGATGGCGACCTCTGTTCCGTCTATTCCTGGTATGACAATGAATTCGGGTATACGAACTCGCTTGTTGACCACGTATTAAAGGTAGCTCAATTAATATAAAAAATGAGATTGGAAAAAGATAGTATTAAAACAGCTGTTGTTCTATGGATTTTAGGGATTGTCTTCGGAAAAACGGCGGGACAAATTAGTGTTGTTGGACAAATGGTTGGGGATATAATAACTCTGGCCGGATTTGGTGTTTTTATTCTCTGGATTGTTAAAATAATACGCAAATCAAAAAAAAGTTAATGTCCCAATATATTTCCGAAGAGAAAACTCAAGAGTTAGAAACGAAGGCCAATGAGGCGCGGGAGCTTTTGATCGAGATGCTTACTGAAGCGGGGTCGGGGCACACCGCCGGGCCTTTGGGAATGGCGGATATTTTCACGGCGATGTATTTTCATGTTTTGAATCACGACCCAAAGAATCCGGAGATGCCCGACAGGGACAGGTTGATACTTTCAAACGGCCATATTACACCGATAAGATATGTGGTTATGGCGATGGCCGGATATTTTCCGGTTGAAGAGTTAAAAACACTTCGAAAATTTGGGACACGTTTACAGGGACATCCTGAAAGAGAAAGATTACCGGGCGTTGAGACAACTTCGGGACCGTTGGGTTCCGGTCTTGGCCAAGCGGCTGGGTATGCCTATGCCGCCAGAATGGATGGCAAGAAATTCAGGACCTATTGCTTTATGTCCGACGGCGAACAAGAGGCGGGAGCTACGTGGGAAGCGGCTATGTTCATTGGGAAAAATAAATTAAGCAATCTGACGGCTGTTATAGACCGCAATAATATCCAGATAGACGGAATGACGGAGAATGTAATGCCACTAGAATCGTTGAAAGCAAAATACGAGGCCTTCAATTGGCATGTTCTGGAAGTTGACGGACACAACATAGAACAATTTGTAGATGCCATAGAAGAAGCGAAAGCAATTTATGAAAAATCCACCTTAATAATTGCCCATACGATACCGGGTAAAGGAATAAAAGAGATTGAGTTTGATTATAAGTGGCATGGCATTCCGCCCAAGCCGGAAGAAGCGGCTAAATTCTTATCTGAACTTAGAACATTAGGAGGTAAAATAAGATCGGAGCACCAATAAAGAACTTCGATAAAAGGAAGGAGGGATGAATATGTATCATCACGGTTGTAAATGTCCGCACCACTGGCTAGCAAGAATAATGGCGGCTTTGGTTTGGGTTGCGGGTGTTTTGTTTTTCTGGTCAAGCTGGAGAATGACGGCTGTTTGGGGATTTGAATCCCTTTACTACGCTTGGGTTGTCGTTGTGTTGAGTTTAATGTCGTTTGGCATGAAGAACTGCGGCTGCTGTGGAATGGGAAAGATGGGAATGATGGGCGAAGGTAAGGAGTGCAAGGCCTGTATGGGCATGGGCGGAGAGCACACCCACGAGCATCGCGATCACAAAGGGATGTAGTTTTATAAGCTGCCCCTGAAATTTTTCCGGGGCAGAAATAAGATCACACAAAATGTTAAATCCCGAAGTCCCGATTTTGTTCAAGCGGAACTTGATTACAAAATCGAGGATCCTCGATTTGCAAAGCAAATCGGGACAAAATTATTTATGATAAAAAAAGAAGCATATCTTGTGGAAAATATTTTAGATAAGTCCAAGCTCGAGATGCTGGCGACAAGGGTCGGCTATGGCAAGGGCCTCGTTGAGGCGGGGGAAAAAGACCCGCGCGTGGTCGTTCTTTGCGCCGATCTGACGGAGTCCACTCATTCTCATTGGTTCGCGGAGAAGTTTCCGGAACGTTTTATCGAAATGGGAGTGGCGGAGCAGAATATGGCTCTGGTGGCCTCCGGTATGGCTAACTACGGCAAGATACCTTTTATCTCTTCCTACGCCACATTCAGTCCGGGCCGCAACAACGAGCAGATAAGAACAAATATCTGTATTAATAATGTTCCCGTAAAAGTTGCCGGTTCGCACGCAGGGATATCGGTTGGGCCTGACGGCGCTACCCATCAGGCGCTTGAAGACATCGCTTTGATGCGGGTTATTCCGAGAATGGTTGTGGTTGTGCCTTGCGATGCGGTTGAGGCGCAAAAAGCCACCGTCGCAGTCGCATTCAACGGGAGTCCTTCTTATATCCGGCTGGCGCGAGAAAAATCCCCGGTCTTCACAACTAAGGACACACCGTTCAAGATTGGAAGAGCGGAAGTATTCAGGGACGGGAAGGATGCGGTGATCATCGGATGCGGGATGCTTTTGTATAATGCCCTTGTTGCCGCCGAAGAACTTTCGAGAGAGGGGATCGAATGCATGGTTATAAATAATCACACAATAAAACCCATAGACGAGAAAACGATTATCGAGGCGGCGCAAAAGACGGGCGCGGTTGTTTCGGTCGAGGAGCATCAGATCAATGGGGGATTGGGTTCGGCGGTGGCGGAGGTCTTATCGAAGAATTATCCCGTTCCGCAGGAATATATCGGGATGCAAGACCGCTTCGGCGAATCGGGAAATTCAGACGAGCTTATCAAGGCCTTCGGCATGGATGTTGGTTCAATCAAAGAGGCGGTTAAAAAGGCAATCTCAAGAAAGAAATAAAAACAAATGCGTTTTTAGTTTTTCTTAGTTGCGATGAGAGTCTTCAACTTGAGAAAGTCCGATTCAAGGAGAGTTTTTATTTCTGGACTTTTTAAAGCGTGGTCGGGATGGAAAGTCGGCAGAAGTTCATAACTTCCGAAGTTGAATGTTTTGCCGTGGACATTGTCCAACGGCTGCCTTAAACCGATGCCGTTCAAGGCCATGTTGCCGAGCGTGACGACTATTTGAGGGTTGATGGTTTTAAGCTCTTCTTTGAGGAACGGGACGTATGATTTTATTTCTTTCGGCGTCGGCGTCTTCCCTCTGGGGACGTATTTGACGACGTTGGTGATATAAACCTTTTTCTTATTAACGCCGAGATTTTTGAGGAGCTGGTTGAGAAGCTTTTCCTTATGGCCGGTGAGCGGTTTTCCCTCGCGTTCTTCGTCTTCTCCGGGCATTTCGCATACGAAACAGATCTTTGCGGTCGCGTCACCGCTGCCGAAAATGAGTTTTCTATCTTTGAACTTTTTCTTTAACGAGTTGTTGACCTGCTGTAGGTCTATCATTGGCTTAAAT
>CAYIUL010000019.1:0-9040 GCA_964366725.1 uncultured Candidatus Saccharibacteria bacterium
TGGAACCGCCGAGCACTTTGAAAACGCCGACCTTCTTGGCTCCGCTGTTGTCCGCAACACCTACTATTGAACGTAATTGCAACATATTAGTTTATAAAGTTTGTAAAGTTATAAAGTTCATAAAGTACTTTAAAAACCTTAAGAACTTTCGACTTTTGACTTGTCATCAGTTTTGCTGATGACTATCCACCTTTTATCTTTCGATATCGGTTTGGTTTCGCCAATAACCACTTTGTCGCCGGTGTGATATTGGTTCTCCGGATTATGGGCTTTGAATTTTTTGGTGACCTTAAAATACTTTTTATACTTCGGATGCTTTTTGAGACGCAAGATCTCGACGACAACCGTCTTGTCCATTTTGTCCGAGACGATCACGCCCTGAAGCTGTCTTTGTTTTTTATTCTGTTCCATATTATTTTAAATTCTGACGATTCAATTCCGTCAGTATTCTGGCTATGTCTTTTTTGGTTTTGTTTATTTGACTTACGTCTTTCAATTTTTTTTCGTTCAAATCAAATTTCATCTTCAAGAGTTTGGTTTTTTGTTCCTTGAACATAGTTCCAAGCTCTTCTCTGTTTTTGTTGTTTGTGTCGATTCTTTTCATGGCTTTATCTTTTTACAATTCTTGTTTTTAACGGAAGCTTGTGCGCCCCCAGGGTCAATGCCTCTCTGGCCGATGCCTCCGGCAAACCGTCTATTTCGAATATTATCTTGCCGGCTTCAACCGGTGCCACGAAGTGTGATAAGGCACCCCGGCCTCCTCCCATTCCGACCTCGCTCGACTTGGATGTTCTGGCTTTGTCCGGAAACACCCTGATCCATATCTTGCCGCCGCGCTGGACATATCTTGTCATGACACGTCTTGCCGCTTCCAGCTGATTGGACTTTATCCAGGTCGATTCTTCCGCTTTTAAACCAAAACTGCCGAAACTTAAATAGGTGCCGCGAGAGGCCTTTGCTTTTAATTTTCCTTTGTGGACTTTCGTATGTTTTACTCTTGATGGCTGCATGGTAATTTTTTAACTATCGAACTTTTCTCCCTTATATATCCAAACCTTGATACCGACGGTGCCGAAGGTGGTATAGGCGGTTGCCTTGGCAAAATCGATATCGGCTCTCAATGTCTGCAGGGGCAGATTTCCTTCTTCCAAGTGCTCCGATCTTGCGATCTCGGCTCCATCCAGACGGCCGCCGAGCTGGATCTTTGCTCCTTTGGCCTGTCGGTTAGCCATTATCTTGAAAAGCGTCTGTTTCATGAGCCGCCTGAACGGGATCCTCTTCTCTATCTGGTCGACAATGGATTCCGCTACTATCGCAGCCGATAACTCCGGGCTCTTAACTTCTTGAATTTCTATCCTAACCGAGACCTTCTTTTTTAGCAGCCGGTGAACTGATGTTTTTAATTCCTCGACGCCGGTGCCGCCTCTCCCGATAAGAAGACCTGGCCTGGCGGTGTAAATTATCACATTCAACAAATCTGTTCCCCTCTCGAGTTCAACCCTGTCCACGCTCATGCCTTTCAGCTTCTTAGCCAAAAAACTTCTGACAGCGACGTCGTCTTTCAAATAGTGAACATATTTGCGACCGCCAAACCAGCGGGATGCCCAATCCTTTGATATGCCTGTTCTTAATGATGTCGGTGATACTTTTTGTCCCATTTCTGTATATTTAAATGTTTCTAAACTTGTTTTCGCCTGAATATCCTTTTTGCGAAACTCAATCCGCTCGATTTCTTCCCTATTTCGGCTTTAACTTCAGGCCTTTTGACCTCTTTGTGCGTATTTTCATCTTCGTGTATGTGTTCGTGTTCTTTTGCCGCAACTTTTTCAACCCGCCTCTTCATTCCGGCAACACGCTCGGCTAAAACCAGCTTTATCAAACTTGTTTTCTTCTGAAGCGGGGAAGCCCTCCCGAAACCTTTCGGTTTGAATCTCCTCAACTTTACTCCTTCGTTCACGATAAAGTCCTTTATATACAAATTTTCTTTAACCATGTGATAGGTGTTCTCGGCGTTGGCTATGGCGGAATTCAAAAGTTTCAGCAGAGCCGGAGAAGTTCTTCTGACATAGGCCTCCAGTTGATTCGCGGCCTCGGCTACTCCCTTGCCTTTGACCAGATTGGCAACAGCCCGAACCTTTCTCGGGGCAATTCTCAATCCGTTCAATTGTGCTTTTACTTCTGCCATATTGGTTATATTTAAATATTATTTGGGTTTGGCTCCTTCGGCTGGAGCGGCCTTCGCTGCCTGGGCGGCCTCTATTTCTTTTTGCTTTTGGGCGGCTTCCAGTTCTCTTTGCATTCTTCCTCCGTGCCGGACAAATTTCCTGGTCAGGGAAAATTCTCCCAGCTTATGCCCGACCATATCTTCGGTAATGAATACCGGCACGTGAACCCGGCCGTTATGGACCCCGAAAGTATAGCCGATCATTTCCGGAATAATAGTGGCTGCTCTGGCCCATGTCTTGATTATGGTTTTATCACCCGCCTTCAAGTTGGCTATTTTTTTTAATAACCTTTGGTCAACATATGGTCCTTTTTTAAGTGATCGTGACATATTACTTGGTTCTTCTCCTAACGATGAATTTATTCGATCTCTTCTTCCTATTCCTTGTTTTCCTTCCGCCGGTTATCTTTCCGTGGGCGGTCTTCGGCCTTCTGGTTCCTCTGCCTTGTCTTCCTTCTCCTCCGCCATACGGGTGGTCAACCGGATTCATGGCGGTTCCTCGGACTTTTGGTCCTTTGCCGAGCCATCTGGTTCTTCCGGCCTTGCCCAAAAATATGAAGTGATGTTCGGGGTTGGAGATCTGACCGATGGAAGCGAAACATTCTTCGGATACCGTCCTGACTTCGGATGAAGGCATGACCAACTGAACATATCCCGCCTCTTTGGCCAAAACGGTTGCGCCGCTTCCGGCAGATCTGACCGCAATGCCTCCCTGACCGGGCTTCAGTTCGACATTGTGAACCATGGAACCCTGCGGGATGTTCTTCAGCTTCATTCTGTTGCCGGGCTTTAGCGGGGCTTGTTCGGCGGTAATAACCGAGTCGCCGACCGTTAAGTCAAGCGGGGCCAATATATATCTTTTTTCTCCATCCGCAAAGTGAATCCTCGCGACCCTGGAGGTCCGGTTCGGGTCGTATTCGAGGGCAAAGACCTTTCCGGGAACATTCAACTTGTTCTGCCGGAAGTCGATCTCTCGATACGACCTTTTGGCTTTGGCCGAACCGCCTCTGCCCCTGTAGCCCGACGTTTTCAGTCCGGAATTGTTCCTTCCAAAAGCCCTCTGGAATCCTTTTGTTTTGGACTTCAAAGGCTCAATTTTGGCCAATTGAGAAAAATCGTATCCTCGCATTCCCCTTCTTGACGGAGTTGTCGGTTTATAGAATTTCATGGCTTTATGCTTTTGCTTGTTCGATAACATACCCCTTTTCAAGGACAACGACGGCTTTTTTAAACCCGGGCTTGAATCCGGTGTGTTTTCCGATATCTCTTCTCTTTTTCTTTGTGTTCATCATTTTTACGCTTTTAACTTTCACGTTGAACATCTTTTCGACTTGCCTGGAAAGCCGGCTCTTGTCGGCGTTATCAGAAACCTTAAATACGTATTGATTGAAACCGTTCAAAAGCCCGGCTTTCTCGCTTACATAAAAACCGGCAATGACGCTCTCCTGTATCGGTTGGAAAGAGGCCTCCTGCTTTGACTCTTGTTCTCCGACGGCAACTTCGCTCTCTTTGGAGGGCTTCTTCTTTTCTTTATCTTTTTTGCCGAATATCGCCATTTTTAAAAAATTAAACTTTAAACTTTTTCTCTCCCGATTCCGAAGGAATCGAGGATCCTCGATTGCGAAGCAATCGGGACAAAACTTCCACCGAATCCTTAACGAACACCAAATTCTTATGCGCCATGACCTCCAACGGATTCAGGTCTTTTACGTCCACCGCGGAAAGATATGGCAAATTCTTTGACGCTCTTTTTATTTTGTCGTCTCCGGCCGGCATGACCAACAATACGTTCGGATTTTTGCCGAACATGCTCCAAAAACCCCTGAACAATCCGTCCATCTCTTTTGTTTTGGGATTTTGAAGCTTTATGCCGTCAACCATTACCAGCTGTTTGTCCCTGGCCTTGGATGACAGGGCCACAAACAAAGCGCGCCTGACCATCTTGCGATTCAGCTTTTTCTTGAAATTTCTCTCTTTGGTCGGACCGAATGTCGCTCCTCCGCCTTTCCAAATTGGCGATCTGATGGAGCCATGTCGCGCTCTTCCTGTTCCTTTCTGCCTCCAGGGCTTCTTGCCTCCGCCCCTTACTTCGCCCCGACCCTTCGCGTGAGCCAGCACCTGTCTCTTGTTGGACATCTGCGAAGTGACAACCTGATGCAGAAGGTCCTGGTTCATCTTTAAACCAAACATTTTCTCCGGAAGTTCCGTGGTGCCTATATTTTTCCCTTCCTGGTTGTATAAAGGATATTCCATGTTAATGACTCTGGATTATTAAAAAACCTCCGTTGTTTCCAGGCACAGCGCCTTTTAAAGCCAGGAAACCGTTTTCGGCGTCAACCCTGACGACTTTCAATCCCCTGGTAGTTCTTTTGACTCCGCCTGTTCTTCCGGCCATTCTCATTCCTTTCAATGTGTGCTGCGGGAATCTTTGACCGATGGAACCGCCGTGCCTGGTGACATGATGGTGTCCGTGGCTAAAAGGCATTCCGTGAAAGCCGTGTCTTTTCATAACTCCGGCAAAGCCCTTTCCTTTGGACAGGCCGGTGACTTTTACAATATCTCCGGGGACAAAGGTGGAAATATCGATCACATCGCCAGAATTGAATTGCCCGCCTTCAGTCCTAAACTCTTTCAGCCATCTGACATTTTGATTTTTGATATTTGAGTTTTGAATTTTTTTTAGGTGGCCCTTCATCGGCTTTGTAATTTTTCTTTTGGAGCCCGCTCCGACTTGAACGGCTTCATAGCCGTCCTTTTCTTTGGTTTTTACCTGAACAATGACATTCGGCTCCACTTTAACCACGGTAACCGGGACGACCGTGCCGTCGTCCTCGAAAACCTGTGTCATTCCCAATTTTGTACCCAATATGAACTTGGCCATTTTACAAACAAAAAACCCAGTTTTAGCTGGATTTAACCATAAACTAAAACTTTAATTTGACTGACTACTTGGGCTTTATATTGATTAAAACCACTTACTGATAATTTAAGATAGTTGGTTGAGCGGGTATTTTTAGAAACCGGATCGCCCGATGTTCTCGCTTTCGCGAACTTGTCGAACAATTGCCGGATAAATACCTGGTCAATTACTACCTTATTCCTCGGTCCCCGAGCGGAGACCGAGAGTAAAGTAATAAATTATTTATCTTTATCTAAACCACTTTCTGGTGTTTCTACTATAGATTTCGTTAAATTTTTCAATGCAATGGCCAAATCTACAGCTGCTTTACCAATTTTCAAATCCTTAACATATAATCTTCGGGCCATTATATCTATATGACCCAGGTCACCTGTTTTTATGGCTTTGAGAAAATCCTCCCACTCTTCTTTAATATGTGCTTCTATGTTCTCGCTAGTCCTTTCTAAGAGAGGTTTTTTTTTCTGAGCCTTGTTCAATTTTTGGTTCTTGTTCCATGTTTTTTAAGATTTAATATTTAAAGCGCTCCAGACCTTGCTCATTTTGACTTTAAGTTCATCCACCTCGGCGCGAACATCAAGCTTCTTGTCCAGTTCATCAAATCGTCTGGAAGTCATGGCGGCCAAATTACCAACCTCATTCTCAATTTTTGACTCTAATCTTGATTCCAAACCACCGATCTCTTTTTTTAGATCCTCTTTCGTCGCTAGTTTCCCTAGTTGCTTGTCAAAATATTGTTTGGTAAGTTCTGACATAACTTTATTATACGCTTATTTCTTAAAAATAACACTCGCTGGCAAGGGGAAGAGAATAATTTTAACTTGTTTCTCCTATTTCTTTTACCAGTTGCTTTACTTCTCTAATATTACTCATCATAAGGCCGAATCTGGCATTCCTTGTTGAAGGCGGCTCGCTACCCTTACTCTTTCTCTCTGATTCTTCCATTAAATTTTTCAGTTCGTCCAAAAGCAATTCTGCTCTTCTTTCTTTTTCTTCCTTGGTTTCTACTCTTGTCTCGATTGCTTGTTCTGGTTGTACTTCTGTTTGTGCTTCTTCGGCAACTTCTTCCTGTTTTTGAATTGTTGGTTTTTCGAATTTCATATTTTTATTTATTTTTACACATCACCCCGGCACCAATCTTTTCCGCTGACCGCCATTCGGAAAGGGGGCAGGATTGGTGCGGGGTAAATTCCGTCTACTACTCGCTTCGCCTACTGGCTCGCTCGCAGTGATGTCATTTACATCTTTAACTCTATATCTACCCCCGACGGCAAATTCAGATTCATCAGCGCGTCGATTATCTTGGGCGTCGGGGAGTTGATATCTATTAACCTCTTATGCGTCCGCATCTCGAATTGCTCTCTGGACTTCTTATCGATAAAAGACGAGCGGTTAACCGTATATTTGTGTATCTCGGTCGGCAAAGGAACCGGGCCCGTCGGCTTGCCTCCGTAGCGTTCGATAGTGTCCACTATCTGCTTGGCCGAACGGTCGATTATCTTATTATCGTAGGCGCGCAGTTTGATCCTTATCTTCTGGTTGTTTTCCGCCGGCTTTTTTGCCTTTGCCATTTCTTTCTAAAGAACCAACCCCGACTTAAGCCGGGGTTATCTCTTATTTGCTTATTTTTGTTACAACTCCGGCTCCCACGGTCTTTCCGCCTTCTCTGATGGCGAATCTCTGCTTTTCTTCCATGGCGATAGGAGCAATCAACTGAACTTTCAAGTTTGCGGTATCTCCGGGCATAACCATCTCGGTCCCTTCCGGCAGCAATACTTCTCCCGTAACGTCAGTGGTCCTGAAGTAGAACTGCGGCTTGTAGCCCTTGAAGAACGGCGTGTGCCGTCCGCCCTCTTCTTTGGTCAAAACGTATATCTCGGCATCAAAATCGGTGTGCGGAGTGACGGAACCGGGCTTGGCCAAAACTTGTCCCCTCTCGACATCTTCTTTCTTCAAGCCCCGCAGAAGAACTCCTGCGTTATCTCCGGCCAATCCCTCGTCCAGTTGCTTGTTGAACATTTCAATGCCGGTAATGACGGTCTTGGCAGTCGGCTTCAGTCCGATTATTTCGGCTTCATCGTTCACTTTAAGCTTTCCTCTTTCGATTCTGCCGGTTACAACAGTTCCTCTTCCTTCAATAGAGAAGATGTCTTCGATCGGCATAAGGAATGGTTTGTCGAGTTCGCGAACAGGATCGACAAAGAATGTGTCCAGGGCGTCCAGCAATTCTTTAACCGGTTTTACCGCCGGGTCATCCTTTGACTTGGCTTCCAAGGCCTTCAGGCCCGAGCCCCTGATGACTGGGGTTTTTTCTCCGTCATACTGGTATTTGTTCAAAAGTTCCCTTATTTCGGCTTCAACCAGATCCAACATCTCCGGGTCATCAACCTGGTCAACTTTGTTCAAGAAAACTATCAAAGAAGGCAAACCAACCTGCCTGGCCAAAAGAATATGCTCTCTGGTCTGGGGCATCGGGCCGTCAGTCGCGGCAACCACCAATATCGCGCCGTCCATCTGGGCCGCGCCGGTTATCATATTTTTGATGTAGTCGGCGTGTCCGGGAGCGTCTACATGAGCGTAGTGCCTCTTCGGGGTTTCATATTCCGAGTGATGTAAAGAAATGGTAATTCCTCTTGCTTTTTCTTCCGGAGCCGCGTCGATCTGGCCTACGTCCTCGACTCGGGCAGTATAGCCCTCGTCTTTATACAAATCCGCGACATGTAAAATAGACGCCGTAAGCGTTGTTTTACCGTGGTCGACGTGTCCAATGGTGCCGACATTCATGTGCGGCTTTGATCTTTCAAATTTTCCTGCCATTTCTGGTTTAGTGCCTAGCAACTAGTGCATAGCGACTAGAGATGAACTCTAATGGCTAACAACTAGTGGCCAGTTGCTATTAGTTTATACGCAAAGGTTATTTTAGCCGAATACCGGCTTTTAGTCAATAGATGCCATTTTCTCTTCTTTCTCTATCTCCTCCTTCAGGGCCAGAATGTCTTTATTTATCCTTTCCAAAACTTCCGATTCCGCTTCGCTGATCGTCGGTTTGGATTCATCTTTGCTTAACCCATTTGCGGGATTAACGGCGTGGTTATTGCCCGCATGGCTTATTTTTACCTCTTTTACCGGTTCCCCGAGAACCAGGTCCTTGTATGCGTCGTAGTTAAGTATCACAAAAGACGGCTCCCCGTTGTCCAGAACCAAAACAGCCGTGGAATTCTTAACTAACTTTTTTAGCTCGTCGATATTCATATTCAGATCCGGAGTGGTTATTTTTTGCCTTCTATTATGAGCTGGGCAACATTATTTGGAACCGGCTCATAGTGATCGAACTCCATATTAAATGTTCCCCTGCCCTCGGTCAAGGAGCGCAAAGACGTGGCATAACCGAACATTTCCGAAAGCGGGACCAGAGAATCAATGACCTTTAAATTCAGTGGACTTCTGTCGGCAATGCTTAATATTTGTCCTCTTCGGGAGGCAAGGTCTCCGGTCGTTTCTCCGAGAGACGGCTCCGGGGTTATTACTTCAACTTTCATTATCGGCTCCAGCAATATCGGCTTTGCCCTTTTGGACGCTTCGGTGAAAGCCATTGCTCCGGCAATCTTGAAAGCGATCTCGGACGAATCCACTTCGTGGTAAGAACCGTCATACAGCGTGACTTTAACATCCACCATCGGGAAACCGGCGACAACGCCTTTTTCCAGCGCTTCTTTAACGCCTTTCTCCGACGGCGCAATGAACTCCAGGGGGACCGACCCGCCCTTGATGGCATTAACGAATTCATAACCGGCGCCACGCTCGAGCGGTTCAACGCGCAGCCAGACATGGCCGTATTGTCCGCGGCCTCCCGATTGCCTGATATATTTTCCTTCGGCCTGGGCTTCTGCCGATATGGT
>CAYIUL010000020.1:0-8370 GCA_964366725.1 uncultured Candidatus Saccharibacteria bacterium
CAGACCTTTTCTGGCGCCGTGAGTGGAAATGAAATATTCAAGAGAGGTAAGGCCTTCTTTCAAAGAGTTCTTTACGGGCAATTCAATGAATTCTCCGGCCGGGTTGACGAAAATGCCTCGCATACCCATCATCTGGTCCAATACCGACCAGTTGCCCCGGGATTTTGAGTCAACGATAAGGAACGCCGGATCCTGGCCCGAGATCTGCTTCTTCACCAGTCCCGAAAGCTTGGATTTGGTCTCGTTCCATATCTCTATTGCTTTGGACCTTCTCTCGTATTCGGTCAGAAGGCCGTCTTCATAGAGCCGGTGGTTCTCTTCGATAAGTTTTTCGGATTCTTCGATTATCTTCGGCTTCTCGGGAGGGATTTTCAGGTCGTTCAAACCCCAGGAAATACCGGAAACAGTCGCATAGTGGAATCCAAGGTCCTTAACCTTGTCCAGGAATTCGACAGTCGTGTCTTCTCCGTATTCGTCCCAGATATCAGAACCGATGGATTTCAAGTCGGGCTTGGTCAAGACCCTGTTCACGTATGAATGCCCGCCCGGCAAGGCCTTGTTGAATATCATTCGGCCCGGAGTCGTTTCTATCATTTTCGGCTCTTGGTCCCGATTTTCTTCGCTTGAAGAGCGATCAGAAAATCGAGGATCCTCGATGCCTTTGGCATCGGGACTTCCTTTATAGTCCGGATTTGGAACTTTTATGATAGCTCTTAAGTCGGTATGGTCGTTCTCGAAAGATAAAAGCGCCTCATACCGGGAAGAAAATATTTTGCCTTCGCCTTTTGCGCCGTTTAAAATACTGGTCAGGTAATAAATGCCGAACGACATGTCATGGCTCGGAGTAGCGACCGGTTCTCCGGTTGCCGGTTTCAATATCGCGTGGCTGGCAAGCATCAATTCTTTCGCTTCTGCCTGGGCTTCAACGGTCAACGGAAGATGAACAGCCATCTGGTCTCCGTCGAAATCGGCGTTAAAAGCGTGAGTCGGCAGAGCCGGGATCTTGATGGCCTTGCCTTCGATAAGAACCGGCTTGAATGCCTGAACGGAAAGACGGTGTAAAGTCGGGGCGCGGTTAAGCAAAACCAATTTATTATGCATGGTCTCTTCTAATGCCGCCCAAACGTCCGGTGTCTCCTGCTCTATCAAACGGGTAGCCGATTTTATGTTGTGGGCAAGTTCTTTCCTTATCAAAATTCCTATCACGAACGGCTTGAATAATTCCAGAGCCATGTGTTTAGGCAACCCGCACTCGGCAATGCCCAATTCCGGCCCGATAACGATAACCGAACGGCCCGAGTAATCCACCCGCTTGCCGAGCAGGTTCTGCCTGAATCTTCCCTGCTTGCCTTTGAGCATGTCGGCCAATGACTTCAAAGCGCGCTTTTGGCCGGTCGATGCTGCAGTCGTGATCTGGCCCCTTCTCATGGAATTGTCTATCAAAGCGTCAACCGCTTCCTGAAGCATTCTCTTTTCGTTCTTGGTGATGACTTCCGGCGCCTTCAGTTCAAGCAAATGCTTCAAGCGGTTGTTCCTGTTTATGACCCTTCGGTAGAGATCGTTCAGATCCGAGGTCGCGTATCTACCTCCGTCCAGCGGAACCATCGGACGCAACGCCGGAGGAATAACCGGCAAGATGGTCATAATGGTCCATTCCGGCCGGATGCCCGCTTTTATCATACCCTTGGCAAACTTGAGCCGGCGGGCGACTTTCTTTCGTTCCAGAGGATTGACCTCGTTCATCAGCTCGCCCTCGAGTTCCTTTACAAGCTCCTCAAGATTCATCTCTTCCAATAAACGCCTGACCCCTTCGGCGCCGATCCTGGCCTCGAACACTTCTCCGTATTTCAAAGACAGGTCCCTGAAATCCAGTTCGGAAATTATCTGATACTTCCTGAGGTTCTTCAAACTGTTCTTTTCCCTGTCTTTGAGTTCCTTCAGATTTTCCTGCCCCTCTTCGTTCTTGGCGTTCTTGAGTTTCGATTTGAATTCGGACTCGATCCTTTTCATGGCCTCGGCTTTCAGGTCCTCGTTCACTTTGGTCACTATATAACTTGCGAAATAAATAACCTTCTCCAGATCGGGAAGAGACACGCCCAAAATAGCGGCGACCTTGGACGGCACGCCTCGCAGGAACCAGATATGAGCGACCGGAGCGGCCAGCTTGATGTGGCCCATTCTTTCTCTTCGAACTATGGAGCGGGTAACTTCGACGCCGCACCTGTCGCAGATTATTCCCTTATAGCGGATCCTCTTGTATTTGCCGCAATAACATTCCCAATCCTTGGTCGGACCGAAAATGGCCTCGCTGAAAAGGCCTTCCCTCTCCGGCTTCTGTGTCCGGTAGTTTATGGTCTCCGGTTTGGTAACCTCCCCGTAAGACCAGGACATTATGTCCTCCGGCGACGCGAGCTTAAGTTTTATCGATGACAGGTCCATATTTTCCTACTAATTACTAATCTCCTACAAATATACTAATGGGTTTTATTCGTATATTCGTACAATTATTAGTAATTGGTAGTTAATTATCTCTCTATTAATTCCACGTTTAAAGCCAAACCTTTTATTTCGGACAATAATACCTTGAACGACTCCGGCAAATGCGGCGCTTTTATCTCTTCCCCGTTCACGATCGATTCATACGTCTTTGCGCGTCCAAGAACGTCGTCGGACTTAATGGTCAGCATTTCTTGCAGGGTGTGGGCGGCCCCGTATCCTTCCAAAGCCCACACTTCCATTTCTCCGAACCTCTGGCCTCCGAATTGGGCTTTGCCTCCCAACGGCTGCTGGGTAATCAGCGAGTAAGGGCCGATGGAGCGCATATGCATCTTGTCTTCCACCATGTGGATCAGTTTCATAAAGTAAGTGAGACCGACATGGCATTTTTGTTCGTAAGGCAGCCCGGTTTTCCCGTCGTAAAGCTGGCTCTTTCCGTCAACGGGGAATCCGGCTTTCTTGAGTTCTTCCATGATGGCATCTTCGCTCGGTCCGGCCATTGCGGGAGTCGCGGCTTTGTATCCGTTCTTTCGGACGGCAATGCCGAGATGCGATTCCAAAACCTGGCCGATGTTCATACGAGAAATAATACCCAGAGGGCTCAATACGATATCGACTGGCGTGCCGTCCTCGAGGAATGGCATGTCCTCTTCCGGCAATATTACAGACACAACACCCTTATTTCCGTGTCTTCCGGCCAGCTTATCGCCAACCTGAATCTTTCTTAACTGAGCAACCGAAACCTGTATCTTCTTTATAACGCCGACGTCGAGCTTGTCTCCTTCGTCCCTGGAGAATACTTTCACGCCCACAACACGGCCCTGCTTGCCGTAATCCAGACGCAATGACGTATCTTTGACGTCTCGTGATTTCTCGCCGAATATCGCCCTCAAGAGCCGCTCTTCGGCGGTAAGGTCGCTTTCTCCTTTCGGGGATATCTTGCCGACAAGAATATCCTGTGAACGAACTTCGGCTCCGACCCTGACTACGCCATCGGGATCAAGATCGTTGAGCCGTTCCATCGCGACGTTCGGAATATCGTATGTAGTGACTTCTGGCCCAAGCTTTGTCTCGCGGACATCGGTCGAATAATCTTCAATGTGAATCGAGGAGAAAACATCTTCTGTGACCATTCTCTCCGAGAGAACGATGGCGTCTTCGAAGTTGGCGCCTTCGAAAGACATATAGGCGACAACCAGATTCTTTCCAAGAGCCAGCTCTCCGTCCTGGGTTGAAGGACCGTCGGCCAGCGCCTGGCCTTTTTTAACCTTATCGCCCTTCTTGACCAAGGCTCTCTGGTTCAAGCAGGTAAACGCGTTGGACTTGGCAAATTTTAAAAGTTTAAATTCATATTCTTTTCCCTTATCCGTCTTCAATACTATATGGGAAGCGTCGGCTTCCTTAATAAGTCCCGCTTCGGGGGCCAAGACAACCATTCCGGAATCCCTGGCTATCTTTTCTTCCAAACCGGTTCCGACATAAGGCGATTCGGGCTGCAATAGCGGCACGGCTTGTCTTTGCATGTTCGAACCCATCAGCGCTCTGTTTGCGTCGTCATGTTCGAGGAACGGGATAAGAGAGGTCGAAACCGAAAATTGCTGTCTTGGCGAGACATCCATATAATCTATCTCTGTTGGCTCTGCCGTTCCGGGCTCGCCATGCAATCGGGCAACCACTTTGTTGCCAACAAGCTTTCCGCTGCCATCGACTTCGGCTCCGGCGGAAGCGATTATATACCTCTCCTCTTCGACGGCATCCATGTATTTAAAATCGTCGGTGACCTTACCTTTGGTTACTTTCCTGTAAGGAGTGAGAATAAACCCGAGGTCGGAGATCTTCGCATACATGGCCAAGTGGCCGACCAGACCGATGTTGGGACCTTCCGGAGTGGCAATGGGGCATATCCTTCCGTAGTGAGAAGGATGGACGTCACGAACCTCAAAACTTGCCCTCTCTCTGGTCAAACCCCCGGGACCCAAAGCGGAAAGACGCCTTTTGTGCTCCAACTCGGACAGCGGATTATGCTGATCCATGAATTGGGACAACTGGCCGGAAGCGAAAAATTCTTTTAGCGCCGCCACGAACGGTCTGGAGTTTATGAGCTGGGAAGGAAGCACCGTGGCGATATCCGACGTGCTGATCCTGTCCTTGATAATTCTCTCCATCCTGGCAAACGCGATCCTTAAGCGGTCCTGCAAAAGTTCACCCAATGTTTTGACCCTCCTGTTGCCAAGATGGTCGATATTGTCGGGCTGGGCGCTCGGGTTATTGTTGAGTTTGATTATCTCCTTGAGAATATTTATGATGTCCTCTTTTCTCAAAACCCTGTTCTCGGACTTTTCCAAATGCAGTTCTTCGCCGAACCTTTTGTTCATTCTGAAGCGGCCGACCTTGGAAAGATCGTATCGGGAAGGATTGAAGAAAAGATTATGAACCATCTGCTTGGCGTTATCCGGCGTGGCCGGATCTCCTGGGCGGATCCTCTTGTAAAGCTCTATCAGGCCCTCATTTTCATTCGAGGAAGGATCCTGTAAGATGGTCGCCATTATATATTTCATGTTCTCGTCCGTGTCCACGTCGGCAAATATCTTTTTTATCTGTTCGTCTTCGGTAATGCCAAAAGCCCGCAACAACGCCGTTGCGGCTACTTTTCTTTTCCGGTCTATTCTGCATGAGATAACCCCATTGAACTCGGTCTCGAACTCCAGCCAGGCGCCCCGGGAAGGAATAAGTTTAGCGCCGAAGAACCTCTTATATCTGGATGAGCGGGACATTGAGAAAAATACGCCCGGGCTTCTGATGAGCTGAGAAATAACGACTCGTTCGACTCCGTTGATGATAAAAGTCCCCCTCTCGGTCATGAGAGGAAAATCGGACAGAAATAATTCCTGTTCTTTGTATGCGTCGGTTCTTTTGTTTCTCAAACCGACTTTGACCTTGAGCGGCGCTTCGTATGAAATATTCTTTTCGATAGCGGCTCTTTCTTTGTATTTTGGTTCGTCGAGTTTATAATCTATGAAACTTAGTTCCAGCTCTTTTCCGGTCCAGTCGGCTACCGGAGAGACCTCTTTCAAAAGTTCCTTGAGGCCGACATCCAAAAACCACCTGTAGGAATCCAATTGGACCTGAACCAAATTTGGAGCTTCCAATTTGTCTATATCGAATTTGGAGAAAATTTTTCGCATAAGGACAACAAACACACAGGCCCACTCTTCCCGCGTGCTGAACGGATTAAAATATCACCTAATTTATGATTTTTTCTGGGGACAATCTGGTCGGGATTGTTAGATTTTTAATTGGCCGTAGTGAGTGTTAGTCGAACTATAACCAGTTAAAAACCTGCAATTTTAGCCACTTTTTACCGTTTCCCAAGCTTTTATGAAGGAAAGGGCTATTTTATACGCCGAGCTGTTTTTGTCAACACTTCCCCCTGTCCTTACGGTTTTTAAAGACAATGCTTCTATTCTATTCTCTTTTAAAATTTTGTCAACAGAGGATATTAACAAGTCATCGAGATTGCCATGGAACAAAAAGTCAAGGGTATCTATCAACTTTTTCCCTTGAACAAGCTTCAACTCAATTTCTCCTATGTTTTTGAAATTTAAGATGAGATTCATGTGTTATCCATAGCGCTTTATGCTCTGTAAAATACCCAGTCCGCTCATCAGAGAGATCATATAACTTCCGCCGTAACTTAAGAACGGGAATGGCAAACCCGTGACAGGCATAAGGCCAATATTTACCGAGGCGCCGATAACGGCATGGGTAAATATAAAGATGGAGATCCCCATCGAGAACAGTTTTCCGAAGTTGGACATTGCCGACCTGCCTATAAGCAGAGTCCTGTAAACTATAAAAGCGACTGCCGCCAGGATCAGGCCCAAGCCAACCAGCCCGAACTGCTCGGCCGCGGCGGCAAAAACGAAATCGTTGTGGGGTTCCGGCAGAAACCCGAGAGTTGCCTGCGAACCTTTCCCCAGGCCGTTGCCGAACCAATGGCCCGAACCTATCGCCACCTGCGATTGGATAAGATTGTATCCCGTTCCGAGTGGGTCCGCTCCGGGGTTGACGAAAGACACTAATCTTTCTTTTTGGTATGGCTTAAGAACCTCCGCCCAGGCGCCGTAGGAAACCACTAAAGTGAGTATCAACAAAAGAAAAAGGTGTCTCTTGTTGATACCGGCCGCAAGAAGCATGCCCAGCCAGATCAAAGACAATATTATAGCCGAACCAAGATCGGGCTGGGCCAGCATTATTCCCACCGGAAGAATAAAATATATGCCCGCTATGGCAATGTATTTGAATTGGTTTATATGGACATGGCGCTGAGAAAAGTATTTTGCCATCAGAATTATCAGCATCAGTTTGGCCAGCTCGGCCGGCTCGAATGTGAACTGACCCAAAACTATCCAAGCGTTCACCCCCCTGACGGATTTGGAATAAAAAGTAAGCAACAGGAGAAAAAGAGACAAAAGATAGAGAGCCAGAACGGGAAAAGAGTAATTTTTTAAATACCGGTAATTAACGAAGGATAGAAAGATCATCAACCCCAGACCGATTACAACGAAGACCAAATGCTTGGTCAACAGCGAACCGGGGCCAGTGATGCCATACATATTAACTGCCCCAAATAAAGAAATGGCCGCGACCGCGGCAAAAAGTGGAATATCGACATCCCTAAATAATCCTTTAATAAAACTCTTGAAACCTTTCTTGTGTGCCATAACTTTTTATGAAATTAGAGTTCTCGAATAAGTTGGTCGAGATTTGAACGTCGGCCCTGACCGCGGCGTCCTGCGGAGCCGGCCAGACGACCTTGAATGATCTCTCTGTTCCGGCAAGCAGAGTCCTGATCTCGGTGCGGTTCACTCCGACCACGAAGTTGGATGAATCGAATAATATAACCGAAACATCCACGCTGTCAAAGTCATAGTTTGAGTCGTTGAATATCACGCCCTCGAACGCGGTCTTGTCCTGGCTGAATACGCCCCTTCTATTAACAATCTCCGCTTCTCCCGCCGGCATGTTTATTTTTTCCCACTGGACAGAATTCACCTTCAGGCCGGCAGAGGCAGTTTCGGTCGAAGTCCGCAAGGAAGTAAGAACGAGATATTTCGTCTGGCCCGGCAGTAAATAAGTTGTCCCTCTTTTTATTCCGGCGCCGGCAAGGCCTATGGAATAATCGACTTGAGACGCGCCGTATTCGGTATTGGGATTAAATATCTTGGCGACGAAATCGTAATCCCCCGCTCCTATCCTGAACAATTTATCTTCGGAAACCTGCAGCGGCCTGACCGGCTCTTCGCAAACCTTGCCGCAAGCCAGAGTGCCGCAATCGACGCCTTCTTCTTTTCCGTTCTGAATATTATCGAAGCAAGTCGCTTCAACCAAAAAGAATTTATCCGCTATTCCGTATCCGATACCGCCCAATATTAAAACAAATATAATTCCGATAATAAGTTGTTTTTGGGTCCGCCCTTCCATGTAGGTATTCTACACAAAATTTAAGTAAATAAAAACGAGCACATTCGTGAGCATTGTAGGGCAGCTACCTACTTTCGCCGGATGAGTCCGACTATCATGGGCCTTAAGGAATTTCATCCCGCACCAAGCTCTTCCGCTGACCGCCATTCAGAAAAGGGGCGGGCTTGGTGCGGGACTTCGCTTCTGATGTTCGAATGGGGCTCGAGCCAACTGCTTGGCTCGAGCGGGAGTTTTAGGCGGAGCTCCTGCGGAGCCGTTAAAAAACTCACGGGCTTTTGCCAAAGGCAAAAGAGGTGGGACACAAAATAAAAACCGAATTATTTTCACAATCAGTATAGGGCAGCTACCTACTTTCGCCGGATGAGTCCGACTATCATGGGCCTTAAGGAA
>CAYIUL010000021.1:0-8275 GCA_964366725.1 uncultured Candidatus Saccharibacteria bacterium
GATTTGTGTATCAGATTT
Source organism: uncultured Candidatus Saccharibacteria bacterium (assembly GCA_964366725.1). Lineage (GTDB taxonomy): Bacteria > Patescibacteriota > Minisyncoccia > 2-02-FULL-40-12 > GWA2-44-9 > JACPAB01. The sequence continues at coordinate 19 of CAYIUL010000021.1, forward strand.
GGTAAAATAAGTTCAAAAGTTTGAGGGTGTTCTAAATACGCAGCCATATATGAATAATAGAAAAAACATTTTACTTTGGGTTTTATATGATTTTGCAAATTCAATCGTTTCAATTGTATTTTTCTTATATTTTTCCCAGTGGATTGTGATTGACCAGGGAGTGGCTGATATCTGGTTTAACTTAACGTTCACAATATCCGCAATTCTTTTGTTGTTTACCGTTCCCACGACAGGAGCTTTATTAGACAAACACTGGAGGCGAATTTCCGGACTAAGATATGCAACATTTGGAACTGTCATATTTTATGGATTATGCAGTTGGTTTTCCATTGAAGGCCAAAGTATTTTAGCTCTTATAACATTTACTCTCGGCTTATACTCATATCTTCTTTCGTTCACATTTTATACCCCGCTAATTAACGACATAGCTATGCCCGATAGGCGAGGGCGTATTTCCGGTTATGGGATAGCTGCCAATTATCTTGGTCAAATGGCGGGTCTAGCGCTGGTTTTACCGTTTGCAACAGGTAAAATTAACTTATTCGGAGGTTCTTTAAGAGCTGAAACACTTCTACCGTCTGTGGTTGTATTTTTGTTATTGGCCTTACCAATGCTGATATTCTTCAAAGAGCCACACAAAGAGAGCCGAGCATTTTCATACAAAGAAGAAATAGGCCATTCTTTATTAAATACAAAAACCCTACTTACAATTCCTGGTGTCTTTGCTTTCTTTGTTGCCTATTTCTTTTTTAATGACGCTATTTTAACTGCCGCCAATAATTTCTCTATTTTTCTTGAACGAGTTTGGTATGTATCTGACACAACAAAGACTTATATACTTCTATGTATTTTGGCTACTTCCGCAATTGGTGGTTTCTCGTCTGGGTTTATTGCAGACAAGGTCGGTCATAAAAAGACCTTGATTTTTATACTTTCTGGTTGGGTCATAATACTTCCCGCAATTGCCTGGATTAACAACCTTGCTTTATTTATTATTATAACCAGTGTTATGGGACTTTGGTTCGGTTCTAATTGGACAGTTTCCCGCTCGGTAATGGGATATTTGGCGCCACGAGGTAAGCATAATCTGGCTTTTGCCTACTTCGGACTCGTAGAACGCGCTTCGTCGTTTGTTGGTCCCGTAGTGTGGGGTCTTATAGCAACAAATTTTACATCAATAGGCCCTGTTAGATATAGAATCGCGGCGACTACGTTGGCTGTATTTATAATTTTTGGATTGGTTGCTATGAGAAAAGTGCCCAGCGACCGTATATAGCCCTACCAATTCCCAATGTAATGACTAAACTTAAAATTTTTATTTATCACCTGGTAATTTTTGTTGTCGGCTCTGCCGGTATTGTCGCTTATGTGTTTTACCGTTTATCATCTCCCTCAGGCAATGCGGGCTTGGGCGGCATTATCATAATGCCGGCGGTGGTTCTTATTTACGTGGTTGTTTTTGGAATTCTCTGTCTCATTTCTCTGGCTGTCTGGCTTTTGGTCAAATATTTGCGGAGGAAAATTTAAAAAGTATCAATAAACTCGAGAACGGCAAGTTCCAGAGGGAGCTGGGCGATGGGAGATGACCTCATCTCATTTCGGGCAGAGGTAAAAAGCTGGATAAGACGAATTAATCTTTTTCCGTCGATCGCGGTCTGGGCTGGCATTTCTTCGCCAACAGAAGCCAAAACGGCGGGATTTATTTGGGCCATAAGCATCCGGCGGGAGTATTCGAGAAAGTCCTTGGCAAAATTCTCGAGATCGACCCCGGAATCGTGCGCGCGCTGAATAAGGTCCAAAGCGGCGGCTTTGTCGGATGAAACCAGGTATCCGAAAAATTCGGGGTGGTAATTGGCAGGTATTAAACCGAGAGCTTCCGTAACCAGGCCGGGGGTTATCTTATCGGCGCCGGCAACAGAACGGACCTTAGCCAGCGACACCTCGGCATCGCGGAGCGCGCCGTCGGATGATGACGCGATAATCCCCAAAGCCCCGTCTTCCACATCCATTTTTTCGGCTTTAACGACGCTTTGCAGTTTTTGTAATATCTGGGCCGGGGTCAGACGCTTGAAATCGAACCTTTGAACGCGGGATAAAACCGTAGGTAATATCTTGTGCGGCTCGGTGGTGGCCAGAACAAAGACGACATGGCTCGGCGGTTCTTCAAGTATCTTCAGCAACGCGTTAAAAGCATCTTTGGTAAGCATATGGACCTCATCGATAACGAAAACTTTATATCCCCCGCCGGGAGCGGCGACAAGAGCCGATTCTTTCAAATTTCTTATCTCGTCTATACCCCTGTTTGAAGCGGCATCTATTTCTATCAGATCAAGCGAGTTCCCGATATTGGCGGCTAAACACGGATCGCATTGATTGCAGGGCTCGCCGTTCTTTATTTTCTTACAATTCAAAACCTTGGCGAAAATTCTTGCCAAGGTCGTTTTGCCGGTGCCTCTCGGGCCGGTAAATAAATAAGCGTGGCCTATCCGCCCCGTAGCCAAAGCGCCGGCTAAAGTCCTGACAACATGCTCCTGACCCACGACTTGAGAAAATGTCATGGGCCTGTATTTTCGGTATAATGTCTCACCCATGTTATTTCTTGAACACAGCCACCTTGAATCCGATAAAACTGAAGATGAGGGCGACCGCCGAGCCGGCTACGGCTCCGACATTGGCCCAAACATACGGGCCCAATCCGTAAACAGGATCGATATAGTTGACGGTAAAAGAGGCAACGCCGTTGTTTATAAAAATTGATACGATAGCCACGCTTATAAATTTTGCGAACTCAAACCCGCTTACGCTTTCCGTTGCCTGGAAAGCCCAATATTTGTTCCAAAAATAACTAGGAATAATGGCCGAAATGAAAGATATCGCTTTAAAAACCGAATACCACCCGCCGGACGATATGTCCGAATTGGCAATCAGAAGATTGAGGACGCCGAAATCCACGGCGGCGTTAGTAAAGCCGATAGCGGCGAATTTGCCGAATTGGTTAAAAAAGACCAGCCACTTTCCCAAAAAATATCCGAGATTAACGCCCGCGATCCACAAGACGGGAACAAGAAGCAGGAACCAGGCAAATGAAATATCCTGGAACCGGGAAATGTCCAAGAAATTAAATATCCGCCAAACGGCAAAACCGGTTATTAAACCGGTGATAAGCGAGAATGACAGGTCTTTTTTGGTGAATTTCATTGCGTTGAGTATTTTGAACGCGACAGTTCCTTGACTTGGGCGGCGAGAGTCGGTTCGGATCTTGGGGGCGGGTCTATCTTGATGTTGAATGGCCTCGTCGTCTGGTTATTGACCAACAATTTAACATAGCAGTTGAAATTATCAATGTTCAAGAGGTCCTGGGGCGTGAACACCGGCTCGAACTGGTTCTTCAGAAACTCGGCGTCATCCGCCCCGACCCGAAACACCGCCATCGAACCGACGTTGCCGAATACGGCATCGCGTATCTTCTCGTTGATCTGCTTGATGAACTGGTTAGCGATGTTCAAATTGAGACGGTATTTGCGGGCCTCGGCCAGAATGGTGGCGATACTATCGGTCGTGAAGTTCTGGAATTCGTCTATATAGAGATAAAAGTCGTTCCTTCGGTCTTCCTCTATGTCCACTCTGGATAAAGCGGCTATCAGGAGCTTTCCGACTATGAGCATGCCCAGAAGATTGGCGTTAATATCGCCTATTCTTCCTTTGGCCAGGTTGACCAGCAGGATCTTTTTCTGGTCCATCATCTCGCGGAGATTGAAAGCGCTTTTTTTGGCGGAAAGTATGGGCCTTAAATATTCGTTGGCGATGAAGCCGTTGATCTTGGACGTGATATATGGAGCCATGTTGGCCAGGGCCGCCTCGCCTCCGGCCTTTTCCGCCTCCAGTTCCCAGAAGTTCTTTACTATCGGATTTGTTTCCCTGCTTAACTTGTCTTTCCTATAGTCCGAATCGGTGAGGACCCTTGGGATGTTTAACAAGGTCGGGATCTCGTTGGTATAGTCGTCCAGCAAAAGAAGAACTGCGTTTCGGAAATACTGGTCGAACATCGGCCCCATCGTTTCGGCCAGGAATAATTTCTGAAAGATGCTCAAGAGCTCGTTGACTATGAATGTTTTCTGTTCAGGAAATCTCGGGTCGAACTCAAGCATGTTCAGTCCGAGCGGTTTTGAGATATCCGACGGATCAAAAATAACCACGTCATTAATCCTTTCCCGGGGTATCAGGCCGAGGATCCTCTCTATGGCTGTGCCATGCGGGTCGATAAAAGCCACTCCGTCGCCGTTAAGAATGTCTTGATGGGCCATGTTCTCCATCAGAGTTGACTTACCGGTGCCGGTCTGCCCCAGAAGGTAGAAATGCCTGCGCCTATCGGATTTGGTCATTCTGATAACGCTTTGAACTCCACGAAATATATTCCTGCCGATGACGATGCCGTCCTGGGGAAGATTTGACGGCGGTTCGGAAAGTTTTGATTTGAGGAATTTGATCCTCGGAGCAAGAGTTGTCGCCAGCGGAAAATGAAATAAGCTGGTGATCTCGTCGGTGGATAGGACGTTCGTCTGAAAATCTTCGAAAAGCCGGAAAGAAAATTTGAAAAGAAGCCCGTTCAGAGCCCGCGACTGGACCTTTACCGCATTCAAGCTGTTCGTGTCGGGGGAAGAAAATTGGACAAAAGCCCCGGCCAGATCGTTCAAGATCTGGTCCGCTCTCGTTTGATCGTTAGCTGAAACGATTATTCTTATATTCGTATCGAACAAAGGTTTGCCTGCTTTTGTTTGGATGGCCTTGATCGCGTCTTCCTCAAAAGACGACATTATCTGCGGCTGGTCTTCTCCCGGTTTGATCTGTTTCTTGTTGCCGCTTTTAGCCAACGACATGGCCTTGGAGAACGGCAATCCTTTTTGCATTTCACTGGTTACTTTTTGGGCCAGGTCTCTGAAACCGCTCTGGTGCGCAGGCCGGATAAGGAGCTGAATAGCGGCTCCCTCGCCCTCCTTTTCTAGTTTGGAAAGCGATGTCGCCAGCTCGCTCAAAGGGTCGGCCTCCAGTTTCTGGTAGGTCCTGAAAGGTAAGACCGGACTTTGTTTGAGCTTGAAATACGCTCCGGCTGATACTCCCTGGGGGTTGAAGATATTGTAATCCTTGGTCTTCTCGACTTGGGCATTTGGAAAGAATCCGTGCACCTGCTTCTCGAATATCTGCTCGTATGAACGCGGCACGGACATGTAAAAGTTTATCTCCTCTCCGATATGATGGACGGCCATTTCGATAGCGATATATGGCTCGCCGTAAAGAAATTTGTTCCAGCCGGTGGCGTGAAGATTTACGAATGACGAATAGAGCTGTTCCATGACCGCGATGGTCTCTCTCTCGCTCTTGGGCTGCCCCGTACCCGAAGGAACATCCCGCGGGAGAGTAATAAGGAACAAAGACATCCCGATTGACCTGGCGATGCTTCCACGGGTTCGCATGGCCCCGAGTAAAATAAAAGCGGTGATGATCATTATCACCAGAACCGCGGCGTAAATTATAAGCAAAAACGGAGACAATTTATTTAACTTCTTCTAACTTTTTTCTTTCCAAAAGCGTGTCGTAAAGCTTATCGACAAGGACATCGTGAAAAGCATCGATAAGCGCGGGGTTGCCCGACTGGACGACTTTCTTAACGGCGTCATTTATGCTTTGGTTGAAAGCGAGATTTACCAACTCCTGCACCTTATCCACCAATTGCGGGTCGTTATAGCTGGACTGGTCGTCCTGCTGTTTTTGCGGAGCAGGCTGATAAGACGGCACGTGCCGCTGGATCTGTTCGCCGACCACCTGCCGGAGGACCTCTTTTTCGTGAGGCGCTTCCTGACCGGCTTCGGCTGCTTGCTTTTCTAAACTGGCGCGCTTTTCGGCAAGCTGCTGCTCGAGCTTGGCTATTTCTTGCTGAATGTTCTCTGGCATAAATAATGTTGATTACTTATTTCAATTATAGCACATAAACTGTTAAACTTAATCACATGCGAAGACCTCAAAAGCAGGAACTGGTGATGTTTTTGTTGATTGTCGGCGTAGCATCTTTTTTCCGTTTATATAAATTGGGCCAATTTCCTCCAGGATTGTATCCCGACGAGGCGATGAACGGGAATAATGCCCTGGAGGCGCTTGATACCGGAAATTTCAAGCTTTTTTATCCGGAGAACAACGGGCGTGAGGGTTTATTCATAAACATCCAGGCATTATCCCTCAAAGCATTCGGGAACGAAGTTTGGGCCCTGCGCCTGGTATCGGCCATTTTCGGCATCCTGACCGTGATCGGCCTGTATCTTTTAACCAGACAACTTTACGACTGGCGCGCGGCGTCATTGGCAAGCTTTATGATGGCGGTGTCTTTCTGGCACGTTAACTTTTCGCGTATCGGTTTTAGGGCTATCATGCTTCCGTTCGTGCTTGTGTTCGGGTTTTATTTCCTCTGGCGCGGACTGAAGCACCTGCGTAAATTCGACTTCCTGATGGCCGGCGTTTTCGGCGGTTTGGGATTTTACACCTACATTTCCTACCGCATCGCGCCCTTGATAGCGGTCCTTGTTTTCCTGAACTATTGGTTTTATTTGAAAAAGGATTTCTCCCACTCGCATTACGAACACGCCCTGAACAAACTCTTGCGGGGATTTGCTCTGGCCTTTGTGGTGATGTTTATCGTGGCCTTACCCATGGGGTTGTATTTTTTAACCCATCCGGCCGATCTGTTCGGCCGTTCAGCGGTAATTTCCGTATTCAACGCGGCAAATCCGCTTAAGGCCCTGGGAGAGAGCGTGGCTAGGACCTTGGGTATGTTCAATTTCTCGGGTGACTGGAATCAAAGGCATAATATCGCCGGCGCGCCTCTTTTGCATTGGACGCTCGGCGTATTTTTCGTGATAGGTTTCTTGAAAGAACTCGGCCATTGGTTAAAACGGAAACACGGACACTTTTCCACTCTCCACACCCTTTTGCTCTCTTGGTTCTCTATAATGCTTATCCCCGGCTTCATATCACTGGAAGCGCCTCACGCCCTAAGGACGCTTGGCGTTTTGCCGGTAGTGATGCTCTTGTCCGCCCGAGGGATGTTGTGGTTCTTCGATAAGCTGTCCGACTGGTATAAAGCCAACGATCCCCATTCGCAACACGAGCGCCATGTTGCGGTAGCTCTTGTAATGGTCATATTCCTTTCCGCCATCGGTTTTGTCGAATACTGGAGATACTTCAGGGTCTGGGGGCCCTCGGCTGAAACAGCTTCGGCGTTCAACCAGAACTACACCGAGATCGCCGATATCATAAACAAATCCCCGACTAACTTAAAAAAATACGTAGTGGTCAACGCCGGCGGTGTTTTGGTCAACGGCATTCCCATGTCAGCCCAGACGGTTATGTTCTTGACCGATAGTTACACAGCCGGAAAACAAAAAAATAAGAATATCTATTATCTTTCGCCTAAAGAGTTTGCTAATGGAAACTACGATAGAAACGGCTTGGTCTTCCCGATGGAAAAATGAAAACAAAACTAGTAGCCGCAATAATCTTGGCCTCTTCTTCTATTTTGGCATATGCCAGCGTTTGGAACGACTCGCTGATAGTTGACGAGATCCCCCACGTAGGCGCCGGATATTCTTATGTCGTAAAGAACGACTTCCGACTTAATCCCGAACATCCTCCGTTGGTCAAAGACCTGGCCGGACTTGCTTTATTGACGCTTAACCTTAAACAATCGGCATTCGGAACAAAATTCTGGAATACGGACATAAACGGCCAGTGGGAATTCGGGAGAAACTTAATATTCAATTCCGGCAACAACGCGGTCTTGATGACCCGTATCGCCAAGCTCCCGATGCTGCTGTTTTTTATCCTCTCAGGTATCTTAATCTTCTTTTGGGCCAAAAAACTCTACGGTCCGAAGGCCGGTCTTATCGCAACGTTCCTGTTCGCCTTCTCGCCCACAGTCGTCGCCCATAGCCGTTTTGTGACAACCGACATGGCCGCCTTATTCGGTGTCTTATTGGGAACCTATTTTTTTCTGCAATATCTCGAACACAGAGGCCGGCATCAACTTTGGGTGGCAGGACTGGCTTTTGGAGTCGCTCAACTGACAAAATTCTCCGCGTTTCTGTTGGCCCCTTACTTCGTTCTCTTGGCTCTGGCCTTCGGTTTATATATGCGCGGCGGAAAAATAAAAAATTTGTTCAAGACCGTTGCCGGCACGGTTGCCGTGTTCGCCATAGGGTTTATTTTCGTG
>CAYIUL010000022.1:0-8177 GCA_964366725.1 uncultured Candidatus Saccharibacteria bacterium
TCCCAGTATGACCAGAACTCCCACCAACGCCCAAGTAAAAGACGTCTTTGCTTCTTCGAATTTGGTCTGATTGCCCTGGCTGGTCATGAATTTTACCCCGTAGAAAACTATCATCACCACCATCAGCACCAAAGCAAAGCGCGTGAACCAGCAAGCCAAACCGGTGATGATACCGAAGACCCTCTGAATGGTCAGGTTAATTCCGGTATATTCCTGCGCCGCCGAAGCGGACAAACCAAATAAGGAAAGCGCGGCCGTCCAGTATATTGATGAGATTTTTTTAGTCATTTTTGATTTATGTTCCTGAATATTCTACGCAATCCCCTCTTATTTCCGCGCCGACTGTGCGGCACGCCCTGGATTTACAATTTGGAGGACTGGATGTTTTGAGACAGGCCTCGCCGTTCAAGTTCCCGTCCTTCCTCTGGCAAATTTGGTTGCATTTAAGCCCGCTTATACAATCGCTATCTCTTTGGCAGATATCGCCTATCCTGCCTCCGGGAGCCGACGTTTGGAAGCATGTGCCTAATGTTTGACCGTCGATAGGTTGAATCGCATCACTGCTTTTATCGCAGGACAGGCCCACATCGCAATTAGCGCCAGAATTACAAGGTTCGCCTACCCAGTTACCGGTTGCTCTCTGGCAAATCGAATCGTTACACTTCAAACCGGTCAAACAATCCCTGTCCCGGCTGCACTTATTTCCCACCGCTCCGACTGTGGTAGCCCCTCCGCATGAATTATTGCAGGTAGGTTCAGTAAAGGTGCCATTGGGGTCGGCTACACAATTCTTACTGCTGTCACAAGAGTATTTCTGTGTTGATGTTGTGGGTGGTCCGCCAAGTTCCAAGATGCTCTGGATAAGGGTAACGAAACCGGAACCGATAAGAATTATCGCCAACCCTATCACGGCGTATTTTAGCACATCTTTGGCTTTTTGGATCGTGGTTGTGTTGCCCCGGGCGGTCAAGAAAAGCACTCCGGCGTAAATTATCATAATGACCGCGATAGGAATCGCAAGATTGAAGAGCCATTGGGCGATGATCTTGACCAATCCGCCAAGGTCGGTGGCTCCGCCTTTCAAGGGATTAGGAATTTCGAACTTGAAAATCTTGGTCTCTCCGGGTTTACATGCCGGCTGACCGAGACCGCCACAAGTTCCGCCTCCACCGGATTGGCAAACACCTTCACTATTGCATGATATCGGCTGGGATACAGCGACATCCTTACCCGCGCATATAATTGTACCCTGATATGTCTTGTTGTTCGCTTGACCCGACTGGCTGAAATCAAATTTATAATTTGTCTTATCAAGAGCAAACTGACCATTTCTGACAAGCTTTATCGGATTGATTTCAACTACTCTCCAGAACGGGTCGGCGCCGCAAAAACTCTTCAACTCTCCCGGCCTTGGAATGTCCACGCGGAAAGTGAAGTTCAGATTGCCCTGACTGGAGCTTACGTTAAAATTGCTGATTGTCGTTCCACCGTTGCCGCCTTGAGCAGGATATAAAAATATGGGATTTGATTTTGTGTAACCGCTCTGACTTTCAACAGATACGGTAAAATAAATGGTTCCGGGATTCTCGCCTCCGCCACTCTCCCATTCTTGGACCGTGAACGCATGGTCATAGTTAACAGTATTGGATGTTCCAGCAAATTTTTTTACTAAAGGACCGGCGATGCTGTCGTCACCAAACGCATCGCTTTCAAAAACCTGAACACCAATATTTTTATTGGAACAGTCGGTCGGATTCTGAACCGTAATGACCGCCTGAATACTCTCTCCCACCTTAACCGTGTTTTTACTCCACTTGGCGCTGGTAATGGCACAAGTAGCCGCTTCTCCCGTTTGAACAGCCAAGAGAAAACTCGTCAAAAAAATAGCAGAAGCAAAAAAGATTTTAGTTCTAATGGATCTCATTGAGTAATTGGCGGCACCGGAGGTGTCGGGAAGTTCGTCGGCGGGCTTTGTCTCGACTTCCACCATTTCCAACCGTACCATCCGCCCAGACCAGCTCCAGCAATAATTAAAACATAAATTAGATTCATCAGCATCCCGCCTTGTCCACTGCCCATATTGTCGGTTGTGGGCGGTAGCGGCGTTACTCCCTTGCAGTCGGTCGGACAAGTGTTTTCGTCTTCTCCGTTATCGACATTGCAGACGCCATCGTCATTACAGAAAGAACTTTCTGAAACAAATACCGTCAGCAAGGCGTCGCCTTGATAATTGTAGAAAACGGCTTTCTCGCCGTCAGGCGCATAAGGCGCTTTCACCGATATTTTGCCTTTCAAAAATTTAGGGTCGCCCCGGCGAGGGTCAAACTGAAATGTCTCCGCCACCTGATTATTAAGATTTATTATCTCTCCCTTGAAAGGAAATTGGGTATTTACCGTCTCTGGAACAAACTCTTCAGGAACGACATCATATGTAAACTCAAAATCCCGGTCGGCAACAAGCTGGCCATTGTCGTAGTAGAGGTGGAAAATATAGACAAAATTATTATCTCCTGGTTCATCGGCGAGAACTGAAATAGAAACAAGGAATAAGAAGCAAGGGAAAAGAAATATAAAAATTTTAAATTTTAAATTTTTCATCAAAATCCTGGGTTATTATAGCAGTATAGCACTTTTACGGCATAATCTCTGGTCTCATCGTAACTCGAAGGACGAATATCATTGCATACGGTATGTTGGGGATTATCATAGAGACACTCCCATCTTTTGACCGGATCTCCGGCGCAACTTGTTTCACCCGCGCAATCACTGCTTTGCTGACATGCTCCGCTTCCGCCGTTGTATCCGGCCGCAATATTCCTTGGCGTGCCGCCGCAGGAAGTTTGAGTCAGCGCCCGCATATATTCGGCGGCAATACAAATACTTAGTGTGGGGTTGTCTTTAAGCCATTGCGCAGTGATATTTTCCGAAACACCACAGCGATTTTTATATATATTAGCCGTTGATGCCTTTAACTGCATCAGGCCTTGAGCGTGGCCGCTGTCAGCTTGAGCGTTGCATGCTGACTCCTTTATCATTATTGCTTTCAAAAAGTTAGCTCCATTAGACATTCCCGTTCTCCCTGCATATTGATTGATGGCTGAAACATACTGGCTGCAAGCCGAAGCTCCACAAACCATGGTCTGGTTGTTATATGGCGTTCTATTACTTGCCTGACAAAGATTAACTCCAGTAAATTTACATGTCACTCCTGCGGTCCCGCCCACCACAATGCTCAACTGCTTCGTCGCCGATTGTTGTGGTGTGGAGTTGTCTGTGACTCTGACGGTGAAGGTTGATGTGCCGGCAATTGTGGGCTTGCCGGAAATAGTTCCCGAACTGCTTAAGCCAAGGCCGGCAGGGAGATTACCGGATGATATGGACCAGTTGTAAGGTGACTTGCCGCCGGTGGCTGATAGTGTCTGCGAGTAGGGCTGGCCCTGTGTGGCTCCGGATAGAGAGGTGGTGGTAATCGTTAAATTCGCAATGGGTGTACCCGTTGTCTTGAATGTGTAATTAGACGATCTCGCGGTAAAACCTGTGATGGAAGAGATGGCTTGGTAATTGTAAGTTGTGCCGGGACTTAAACCGGTGATAGTAACGCTGTGGCTTATAACCCGACTGCTGTTCAAAGGAGTGGACGAACCATATGTTGTGGTTATACCGTATGTAACCTGTGAAGTTGACGGCTTGTCCGTTGTCCAGGTGATGATGGCACTCGTGTTGGTAATATTGCTCGATGCAACATTGGAGATAGCGACGCTGGCACCCGGAGCAACGACTTTGATGCTTAGTTGTTTGGTTGCTGATTTAACCGGAGAAGAAGAGTCCTGAACGCCAACTGTAAACGTAAAGTTTCCGAGTGTTGTCGGTTTGCCGAATATTTCTCCGGTCGAAGCGTTCACAAAAAGCCCTGAAGGCAGCTGGGCACCGCCGGAAACGGACCAGTTGTAGGGTGTTTGGCCGCCGGTGGCGATAACAGTTTGAGAATAGGACTGATTTTGAGTGGCGTCGGATAGAGAAGAAGTGGGGATTGATAGAGTGGTGCCTGTACCGGTTTGGTTTACCGTGATACTGAACTGCTTCTCCACTGATTTAGGAGGCGACGAATTGTCGGTTGCTTTGACAGTGAAGGTTGAGGTACCGGCAGTGGTGGGAGTGCCGGTAATTTGTCCGTTGGCAGCATTAAAGCTCATACCCGCAGGGAGAGAACCGAGTTGAGTCCAGGCGTAGGGAGTTACGCCGCCTGAAACCTGGACGGTCTGATTGTATGGCTGATTGACGGTGCCATTCGGAAGATTGCCCGTCAAAATAATCAGCTGTCCTCCGGGAGGAGAAACCGGTGGTTTTTTAACCGTTTCTCGGCACTCAAATTGATACCAAGGAACGTTTGGGTTGGTGATGCTCTCCTCGGCCAAACTTTTAATTATGGTGTTTGTTATCAGCCAGGAGGAGGAGAGTATCAGCACCCCCATGAAAGTATTCCAGAATATCGTCCGGCCTTGCGATATCCAGCCGGGATTAGCCCCGCCCATCAAAATGAGGAATCCTCCCCAAACAAACAATATGGCTGCAACTGGAGGCATAAGGCCGACCAATACGAAGTCAATTATATTTTTGAATAATTTAAAAAGGTCGCAGCGGGTGCATTCTGTGGGATTGGCCGATGTGCCGCATGGCACCAAAGGCCACCAGGAAGGGGCGGCCTGAACAAAAACAGGCAGTAAAATTCCAAGCGCTAAAATCCAAATTACAAATAAAAACGTGGTTTTTTTCATCTCTGTATTCGGGACATCAGAACATTTACCCTTGTTTCCGCGTTCTGGAGGGCTTCCCGGACACTGGCTCTCCCGAAATTGACGTCTTCGATCATGTCGGCAAAGATGGACTCAAGGGCCATGTTGTCTATCTGGAACCAGGAACGGGCGGACAGGGCCTGAATGGCAAATACTCCCAAGTCCAGATCGTTCCTTTGGAGTTCCACCAGATCCCGCCGCGCAGCCGGCCTTAAGGTGGCATTCAAATAATTCGAAGCCCCGTCTTTTGAAGTCAAGTGGAGTAAAAACTTCCAGGCGTTATCCGGAAATTGGGAACGGTTAGATACCGTTACGGCCCAATAATTCGCGTATGTCTTGGCGTCGTTCGGGGAGATCTGGGGAATAGGAGCAACGCCGAAATTCAGCCGGGCGGCTTTCCCCTTTAACACCGAGATCTGATGGGAGTAATTGAACATCATGGCGGTCCTGCCTTCGGTAAAAGCATCCACGGAATAGTGCTGGGCATCGTTCCAGGTATATGTTCTGACAGAAGGATTGGCAAAATCGGTATAGTATTTCAGGGCGGTCTCTCCCACTGCCGTATTGTTTACCAATCTGGAAAAAGTCGCGCTTGAATTTTCCGCATCCGTCATTTGAACACCGCTCTGGATCATCAGCGCGGCCAAAATATCGGTTGAGCGGTTGATATTTTTTGCCGTGCCTATGGCCGCAGCAGATTGGATAATGTTTCCCCTGCCGTCAAGACGAGTTATCGCTTCGACATCGGAATTGAATTCTTCCCATGTCTGAGCGGGCCGGGTTATACCCGCGCTGTTCAAAGTGTCTTTGTTGTAATAAAGAGCGAGCGTGTCGACGTAGAGCGGCAGCGCGTAGATCCTGTTCGCGTAAACCAGGTCTTGGGCGGCAACGTCAACGAACTGGTCCTGAAAGTCCCTGATGGTCATTGACGGTTCTTTTCCGGGAAACTCTTCCGGCATCGGCGTTATTTTGTCGCCGTGTTTTGGCAGCCAACTGTTATGAAACATGAAAATATCCGGCCCGGTTCCGGCGGCCAACGCGCTCAATAAAGACCTTTCGTAGTCCTCGAAGGAAAACTTGCGATATATTATTCTCACACTCGGATTCTGGGCCTGGAAGTCCCTGATGATGGGGTCATAAACGCCCCTGTCATCAAAAACGCCCCAAAACTGGAGAGTTGACTCCTGTATCGTCCCGCCGCCGATGTTCCTTAAAACGATAACGACCGTCAAAAAAACGACGAAAGCGATCCCGCCGGCCAAAATATAAAATAATCTGTTCGTGTTCATCTTATTCTTTCTTAAAACTCACCCCATAGTGAAACTGTCCGGCGTCGATCGGTTTTTCAAAAACCAGACCCTCCCCCACGACAAGATTGCGCATGGCGACATCGTCGGTTCTTAATTCGTCCGGAGGGCCGAAACCCCCGGTTCCAAATTTCCAGTCAATAAGAACAAGACGGCCGCCACTTTTAAGAACTCTTTTGGCTTCCCGGATTATTTCGGATTTTTTGTCGGATTGAAAAAGTATGTTGGCAAGAAGCACCATATCCTGGGAGTTGTCCGGAAGGCCGGAACTTCCGGCAACTTCCAGATTGGTCCTTATGGTTTCGATGTTTTGAACTCCCGCAGCCCTGGCCTTGACCCTGACATTGTCCAGAGCGGTCTCCTGAATGTCCAGGGCATAGATCTTGCCGCCTTCGCCGGCCATCCGCCCAAGAATTATCGTGAAATAACCGGCTCCGGACCCAAAGTCGGCAATCGACATACCTTCCGTAACTCCGAATTCACCCGCTATTTTTTCGGGGTGCATAAAACCTCCGCTTCCAACCGGAACGGAATTCAAACCCGGCCCTGTAGGCACAGTCGCTAACATAGTTAAATTTTACCACGCAAACACCGAGAAGTTATCTACACTTACTAGAAAGATGAGACGAAACCTTGACGTAAGCGTAGTTTATAGTGTATTATATGAAGGCATAGGAGGTCATTGAAATGTCCGAAAAACGAGTCGCGGTGTTCATCGATTGGGCGAATACGTTCCATCACGTGAACATGGATCTGGTCAAGTTCCGTGAATTCCTGGACTCTCTGGCGACGATCCATGTCGTGTATGCGTACGTGGTCGACTTCAGAGAGTTGCGCAAGAAAGACGACTCGACGGAGTCAAAGCGGTCTCCGCAAGGATTCTGGCACATGATGAGAAAGCTGGGTTTCCGGCTGTGTCTCAAGCCCGTGAAGGTCATACAACGAGAAGGAGAAGATGACCTGCACAAAGCGAATTGGGACATCGGAATGACCATCGACATCCTCAAAACCGCGCAGAGCGGAAAGGTCGATGAGATCATTCTCTTTTCCGGAGACAGCGACTTTGAACCGCTCATCGAAGAGATCAAAAGTCCGCCGCACCTGATCAAGGTCATAGTCGTCGCGAGGGGGTGGCAGACAGCCAGCGAACTTCGGATCTGCGCCGATCGTTTCATCGACCTGGAAGAACATCTGCCCGAATTCTCCAGACCATACCAAGGCCGGTCGCGCCGGGAAATTGTGGAGGAGGCCCAGAGACCACCTGCATCTACTGCCCCTCTCCCTGAAACTGTTCCCCTCACTGACGATGACATCGATATTCCTTTCTGACACCGGCGACTTCGCGCCCGTGGCTCCCAAGCCATGGGCTTTTAAATTAATTTTTAGAGTATTCAAACAATAACAACCGAGGCCAGACCGTCGCCGGATTCGACTCTCATTACTCTGACACCCTGCGTCGCTCTTCCGAGAACGGAAATGCTGGCTATGGAAGTTTTGATAACAACCCCTTTTCGGGATACGGCAATGAGCTCTTTGTTTTCTTCCGAAGTAATGTGCGCCGAAACAAGATTTCCGGTCTTGGAAGTAAGTTTAGCGGTCATTATTCCCTTGCCTCCGCGGGACTGCGTTTTATACGCTTTCATATCCGTCCTCTTGCCATAACCGTTTTCCATGACCACCAGAAGCTTGAGGCCTTTTTCCACGCCGGCCGGAACGACATCGGCTCCGACCAGTTTCTGCCTCTTATCGAGCCGAATGCCTATAACGCCGGAGGCGCCCCTGCCCATCGGCCGGACGTCTTTTTCTTTAAACCTGATGGAGCTTCCGCCCGATGTCACCAAAATTATCTGGTCGTCTCCGGAAGTCGTAAGCACCCAGCGCAGTTCGTCGTCACCCTTAAGCTTGATGGCGGCTAAGCCATTGCTTCTTACGTGGGAGAACGCGTCGATATCGACTTTCTTTATTATTCCGTTGGCGGTGGCCATGAAAAGATACCGGCTGCTCTTTTTATCCTTCGGGATGGGTATCACCGCCGTGATAAGGTCGGAAGAGGAAACCTGAAGGAAGTTCGCTATCG
>CAYIUL010000023.1:0-8015 GCA_964366725.1 uncultured Candidatus Saccharibacteria bacterium
CTACACTTGAGGCATGCGTCTAAGGACAATGAGAAGCAAAAAGTTGTTTGTGGTTTTAAGAGATCTTATTATCGCCGAAGTGTTTGTTTATCTTGCTTTTATGGCTCTGGCCTTGTCTGCCGACTGGGGGGAGAGATATGAGGGCTTTGTCCTGGCTCGATATGTCCGTTTTGAGATCATCGAGTTCTCGCTGCTGGGGCTATCCCAGCTGGGATTGATTGTTCTTGTTTTCCTCAAATCGATGAATAAAGAAGGGGACATCAATGAAATACTCAAGACGGGAGAGCATGAGAGATTGGAATTCAAGACCACTCTCCGCTGGGATGTGAAACAGAACCAGGTTAACAGGGAACTTGAGAAAACAGTAATGAAGACGGTAACCGCGTTCTTGAATTCAGAAGGCGGCCATTTGGTAATAGGCGTGGACGATAAAGGAAAACCAATAGGACTGGAAAGCGACCTGGCGTCTCTGGTCAGAGCCGACACCGACGGTTTTGAGAATCATTTCAATAATCTTTTCAACGGTATGGTAGGTCCCGAATTCAGGCGGCTGGTCAAGCTTACTTTCAGCAATATCGGCGATAAAACCGTCTGTCTGGTCAACATAGAGCCGGGCCATAAACCGGCGTATTTAAAAACCAGAACGGGAGAGGATTTTTACATTCGCACCGGCAACGTCACCACCCCTCTTAAAATGAGCGAAGTTGCCGCTTATACATCTTCCTGGTGGCGGCTTATATAGAATACGTTTGACACTTCTCTATTTTTAGTGTATTATTGGGTATCTTGTGAGGTCTAACATGTCTCCTAAGCAGGGACTTTTTTATTCAAACATGGAAATTAGGAACATTGCCATCATCGCGCACGTTGACCACGGTAAAACCACGCTTACCGACGCTTTAATGCGCCAGACGGGGACTGGCACGGAAGAGGTCTCGATGGACTCCAACGCGCTCGAACAAGAACGCGGTATTACCATTTACGCCAAAAATACCTCGATTTTTTATAAAGATACTAAAATAAACATTGTAGATACTCCCGGACATGCCGACTTCGGTTCCGAAGTGGAACGGGTGCTTCGTTCCATTGATTCGGTGCTTTTGGTCGTGGATGCCCAGGAAGGCCCGATGCCTCAGACACGGTTCGTGTTGAAGAAGTCATTGGAGCTTGGACTGCGGCCGATAGTTATCATAAACAAAATAGACAAACCGGCCGCAGATCCCGCCAAATCCGAGGAGCAGATATTAGAGCTTTTTCTTGAATTGGGCGCAAGCGACGAGCAAGCGGATTTTCCGATCGTTTATGCGATAGGCAGGCAAGGCATTGCCAGAAAAGAACCTTTCTTGCCGTCGCAAGTAATCGAATCGGACGACCTAAACCCTCTTTTGGACACGATACTTGAACACGTCAAACCCGCTTCATCCGATGAACTGGCTCAAAAACCGTTAAGGATGCAGCCGTTCAATCTTGGCTATGACAATTTTCTTGGCCGGCTTGCCGTTGTCCGCATATACGAAGGCACAGTTTCTCCCGGCCAACAGGTATTTGTTAAAAAAACTAACGGCGAAACGCGCTCTGGAAAATTAACCAAAGTTTTTACATTTGAGGGCTTAAAAAAAGTTGAACTCGAAAACGTAAGCGCCGGAGATATCGTTATGATAGCCGGTTTGCCAGACATTTATATCGGAGAGACCATCGCCGGCGACCAGAATGCCGAGCCGCTTCCGGCCATAGCCGTGGACGAGCCGACCATCACTCTTAATTTTTTGGTCAATAATTCTCCTTTTGCCGGACGGGAGGGAAAATTCGTCACCTCGAGGCAGATAAGAGAATATCTCGAGAGAGAGCTTGAGGTTAACGTGGGTTTGCGCGTGAATTTTGATTCCGATGAAAGTTTTAAGGTCTCCGGAAGAGGAGAACTTCATGTTGTCATATTGCTCGAGAACATGAGGCGCGCCGGTTACGAACTCCAGGTTTCCCAGCCCCAGGCCATTATAAAAGAGATCAACGGCTCAAAGAGCGAGCCGTTCGAAGAAGTTATTGCCGACATTCCTTCTGAATATCAGGGCGTGATAATCGAGGGTTTAAGCAGGAGAGGATTCAGGATGAAAGATATGCGTATGGAAGGCGAGACCGTCCGTTTGTCGTTCGAAGGCCCGACAAGAGGATTCCTCGGATACAGGAATCAGTTCATTGTCCACACGAAAGGCAAGGGAATATTGTCTTCCAGATTCCTGGAATTCAGGCCCATGTTCACAGGAAGCGTAGAAAAACGCTCCACCGGCTCGATGATCTCAATGGCATCCGGCAAGGCCTTGGCCTACTCGCTCTGGAATCTTCAGGACAGGGGTACTTTATATATTCGGCCCACTACCGAAGTGTATGAGGGTATGGTTATAGGCAATACTTCAAAAGGAGAAGAGATGGATGTAAATCCGACCAAGGGAAAACAGCTGACGAATATGCGGGCCTCCGGTTCGGATGAATCCATTATTCTTATTCCGCCGGTGGAACTGACCATCGAACGGGGACTTGAGGTGATGTCCGGGGACGAATATCTTGAGATCACGCCTAAAGACGCCCGTTTAAGAAAGCAATATCTCACCAAAAACGACCGCGCAAGAGCGCAACGAGATTAATTATGAACCAGAAGAACCATCAAGGCAGTTTTTACGGCTTGGGCATCGCTCCGGCCCTCCTTGAGATACTTGAAAAGCTCAAATACACCGTCCCCACTCCCATTCAGCACCATGCGATACCGGTCGCCATTGAAGGCAAGGACCTTATCGGCATAGCCCAGACAGGCACGGGCAAGACGCTTGCGTTCTGTGTGCCGATGCTTCAATTGATCGCCCAGAACAAAGGCCGCGGTCTGATAGTCCTGCCGACCAGGGAACTGGCTCTTCAGGTGGATGAAGTTTTCCATAAAGTAGGCAAGCAATTCGGACTGCGAACGGCGGTGCTGATAGGCGGCGCCTCAATGGGCAATCAAATTCAATCCCTGAAAAAGGATCCCCATGTTATCGTTGCGACCCCCGGACGGCTTAATGACCATCTTCAGTCCCGATGGCAAAGCCATCGAGGATCCTCGATTCGGAACGAATCGGGACAAAAGCCACTGTCTCTCGATAAGATAACAATTCTTGTTCTGGATGAAGCCGACAGAATGCTTGATATGGGATTTCTGCCGCAGATACAGAAAATACTCAACGCTCTGCCCAAACAGCGCCAGACAATGCTGTTCTCGGCAACCTTGCCGCCGACCATTATGAGAATAGCCACCTCGCATATGAAACTTCCGCTTCATATAGAGGTATCGCCGTCAGGAACGGCGGCCGAGAATGTGATGCAGGAGATATTCATTGTCCGCAAAGATGCCAAAATACGCCTTCTTGAAAAAATACTCGGAGAGTATAAGGGTTCGACGTTAATTTTTACCAGAACCAAATATATCGCTTCGCGTATCGCCAGGGCTGTCCGCGCGATGGGCCATACCGCTTCCGAGATACATTCCAACCGTTCACTGGGCCAGCGCAAAGAAGCACTGGCCGGATTCAAAAGGGGAAGCTACCGCGTATTGGTCGCGACCGACATCGCGTCGCGAGGCATCGATGTCGTGGGTATAGAGCTTGTGGTTAACTATGATCTCCCGTCGAATTCGGAGGATTATGTCCATCGCATCGGCCGCACCGGACGCGCCGGCACGGAAGGCCATGCTATTTCGTTCGCCTTGCCTGAAGAACAATACGAGATCCGCAGTATCGAACGGCTTATCCGGAAAAATCTTCGTGTTTCCCCGGTTCCCGAACTTCCGCTTGAAAGTCCCAAGCTTGTCGAACATCTCTATAACGAAAGCCAGCGGCGCCACAGAGTTCCCTGGCCGGCTAAAGCACGGCCGGGAGCCCACTCCGAGAACGATTCTGGTCCGAGACGACCGGACGGATTCCGGAACAGAAGGAGTTTCGGTGGAGGTCACCGCCGTCCTCGTAGATAAAAAACAACCCTTAAAGGGTTGTTTTAATTTTGGTATAATCTCATTAACCGATGAGGATTAGAAAAGTAATAATTATTTTGGGCATCGCAGTGGTTAGCGTCTCGTGGCTCTTCATGTCGGGTTTTGAATTTTCGTGGCAGAAAGAGCCGGTTCATATACCGGCATTCACGAAAACGCCTTCACCAAAAACTTCTCCTGCTTCGGGAAAAACAACGATCCAGTTCAATGTCCCATTCTCTCCCCAGGCGCCATTCGGAGAATGGGCCGACTCCCGCCAGCAGGACGGCTGCGAGGAGGCCTCGACAATCATGGCTATGCATTGGGTCAAAGGCGATATGTCTTTGACGGCGGAAGAAGCCAAGAGTGAAATACTTGCCATTTCTGCCTGGGAACAGGAGAAATACGGCAGTTACCACGATACATCAGCAAAAGACACCGCAAAAAGAATTTTCGGCGAATATTATAACCATAAAAACACCAGAGTCGAAGGAGGAATAACTGCTGACGATATTATTAAAGAATTAGAAGATGGAAATCTTGTAGTTGTTCCGGCTGACGGTAGGGCTTTGGGTAATCCGCACTTTACCCAACCCGGACCGGAAAGGCACATGCTCGTGATTATCGGTTACGATTATTCCAAAAATGAATTTATAACAAATGATCCCGGCACAAAATTCGGAAAAAGTTATAAGTATGATAAAGATATTTTGTTCAACGCCATAAGAGATTATCCCACGGGAGATCATGTTCCAATCACGAGCAGGAGTAAAAACATGATTGTAGTTGAGAAGTAAAATTAGTAAAATTAAATCATGGCATATGTAGTAAACATCGAGGTTGAAACCCAAAACAACAACAATTTCCGGAAAGTCCTGTATACCACCAAAAACAGCCAGCTGGTTGTCATGAGTTTACAACCCAAAGAAGAGATCGGCGCGGAAGTTCACCAGCTGGATCAGTTCATCAGGATCGAGAAAGGACGAGGCAAGTCGGTGCTGAACGGCAAAGAATACGAAATCTCCGACGGCTTTGCCGTAGTTGTTCCAGCCGGGACGGAACACAACATAATCAATACCTCCGAAACGGAAAGCATGAAGTTGTATACGGTCTATTCTCCGCCAAATCACCGGGACGGAGTTGTGCACGAAACCAAGGTTCAGGCCGAGAGCGACGACGAGCATTTCGACGGTAAAACTACCGAGTAATGATACCAAGATCGCCAACTACCGTAAGGAATTTTATCTTCGGAGTTGAAGATAGTTTGGTTTCGACTGTGGGACTGCTTTCCGGGATAGCCATAACCGGAGTTTCGGGGAGTTATGTGATACTGACCGGGGCCGTTTTGATATTCGTCGAAGCATTCTCTATGGCGGTTGGAAGCGTTTTATCCGAACATTCGGCGGAAGAATACGAAAGGCGCAAAGAAATATCCATCAAGGGCTCGGTCAAAGGCGGGTTGATAATGTTCTTCTCATACTTCATATCCGGATTTATTCCACTTTCCCCCTATATTTTCTTGCAGAGTAACAATGCTTTTGCCGTATCGATAGCGTTTTCGATAACAGCTCTGGGACTGCTCGGGATCTTCAGCGGGAAAATATCAGGAACGAACATCTTCAAGAATATATTGAGTATGACAATTCTCGGAGGGGTGGCGATAATTGTCGGTGTCATTGTCGGTAAGGCCCTGAGTGCTTTATAATTAAAATAATGCTCGACTTAACCGGAAAAGTAGCTTTGGTAACAGGCGCCAAGAGAGGGATGGGCAGGGCCCATGCTTTGGCTTTGGCGGGACAAGGAGCGAAGGTCGTGGTGACCAACCGGGACATTGAAGGATGTCCGAGCGTTGTGGAGGAAATAACCGCAAAAGGCGGAGAAGCGGTGTGTTTTGCGATGGATGTGACCAATAAGGCCGAGATAGACCGGGTTTTTGACCAAGTGGTTAAAAAATATGGCCGGCTGGATATTCTTGTGAATAATGCCGGTATATTTATCCCGAAGCCCGCTCTGGAGATGACGGAACAGGAATGGGACCAAACCGTAAATGTTAATTTGAAAGGCGAATTCCTCTGCGCACAAAGGGCTGCCAGAGAAATGGCAAAGAATAAATGGGGCCGGATAATTAACATATCTTCTATCGCATCGGGCGGTGTCGGCATTGGCTTTTCAGGAGCCGCCCATTACGCCGCATCTAAGGGCGGGATCATAGGAATGACCGAAACATTGGCTGCCGAGTGGGCCGATTTGGGCATAAACGTTAATGCCATAGCCCCAGGGGCGATAGACACGCCAATGGTCCGAGAGCTGGGCAAAGAATTGTCGCAGGAAACGCTCGAAGAAATAAACACGAGAGTGCCTCTGAAAAGGATAGGCAGGTCCGAAGAGGTCTCGGCAATGGTGGTATTTCTCGCTTCGGAAGAAGCAAGCTATGTTACCGGCGCGACGTTTTATATCGACGGCGGCTGGCTGGCGGCTTGACGAAGATGGAACCCATAAAACAAAGCAACCGAAGGGGATATATAGTTTTCCTCAATATTATCTTAGCTCTTATAGTCGCATCTCAAATACGGGCATGGTATGCCGGGCCGTATAGCGGATACTTTTTCATGCAGACCTTTTTGGGGCTGGCTTTGCTGTGTCTGGGGGCTTTCGGGGCTGTCGGGTGGGGTAAGTCAGGCATAGTTCGGAAATTGCTTGTTTTGGCGGAGATTGGCATCGGTCTCGCCATATTGTTCGAATACGAGCCGATAGTTGGTTTTCTGTTGCGTTGACCGAGCACCTATTGGATAGATATTTCTCAATAGCTGCCATCTGGACGAGAACTTATTAAAATATAATAAATAACTTTAGTAAGTTTCGTCTGGGCGTGGAAATAAAATCAGCAACTATCCAATAGGTGCTCGGTTGACTTAGTTTATAAAAAACTATAATGTTCTAACTATAGTTTTTTGAAAAGGTGTGAGGAACATGGAAAAAAGTGACATTCTTTATCTGCTGTTGTATTTGGCTTCGGACGAAGGGCGAAAAGAATTACCGGAAAGGTGGCAATTCTTAACTTCAGAGGTGGCCGGTGGTTTGGTAGAATATTTGACTGGCCAAGAATTTAAGGCCGCCTACGCACATTCATGTGGCATAGAAGATTGGGGCTCGTATGTTAACAGAGAAGTGGAAAAGGCTCTTACCGAACATGGGGGCAAAGTGGCCCCAGAACTTGCTTCGGTTTTGAAGTCAATGCTTCATTTTGACTGGCACCATGATCATGGTGAAAGCTGGAGCGATAACCAAGTCAGGTTTATCATGCTTTTTGGCCGAGGGCCAATGATGCATAGAACGTTTGCCTTGACCGTCCCAGATGCTACAGACGTAAAAGACAGGATCATTCCCTTGTTGGGTCCAGCAATAATGGAGCCATGCCGCCACATCGCTGAACTTATGAAAAAGTATATCGAAGCAGATCTGAAACACATGTCACAATCCCGCTAAACGGGATTTTAAATTTGTTTTTTGCTATACTTTTTATATGAATAACTACCCCGAAAGCATAAGGAGTTTTTCCGAACAGTTCGGATATAAACCCGAAATAAAGAACGAAGCTAAGCTTGTCCAGAAAGAAAAGGTTATTATCGCCGGAATGGGCGGTTCTCGTTTGGCCGGCGATATTTTAAAGATGTGGAAGCCGGAAAAGGAGATTCTCGTCCATTCCGATTATAATTTGCCCGCCATACCGCGAGAACGCCTAAATGACTCGCTTGTTATCGCCAATTCTTTTTCCGGCAACACCGAGGAGACGATAGATTCAGCGCTGAAGGCCGTGGAGCTTGGTTTGAGCTTGGCCATTGTCGCTACCGGAGGAAAACTTATCGATATAGCCAAAGAGAACGGCATTCCTTATGTTCAGCTGCCGGCCGGACATCTTCAGCCGAGGACTTCCATCGGACTTACTCTTTTGGCGATGCTGAAGCTATTGGGGGATGACGACGGTTTGAGCGAAGCGGCGCTTTTAAAAAATGACGGCCGGGAC
>CAYIUL010000024.1:0-7455 GCA_964366725.1 uncultured Candidatus Saccharibacteria bacterium
TAGAAATGAAAAACCGCCTCGAGGCGGCTTGGATACACGCTAAAAATAAGCTTGTATCAAGCGCCCATGTTGATTGCAGTTAATATAGTCATTTCTATTGGCCTTAGTATACCAGAGCCCCTATCCACAAGTCAACCCCATACGAAGCAGAGGCGCGCTGCGGGCCCTCGCTGGCTTCGTTCGGGGTCAATAGCTTGTCTTAATCAATCTTTTACACAAACACCTCCAGTATCTGGATAGTTCCCATCCAACTTACATGTATAACCGGCAGGGCATTGTATGCCCGCAATACCCCCACAAAATTGGCTCATTTCAATAAATTTAAATGTGGAGAGGATTTGCTCATTGTCGTCTAATGAGTAAGTCCTACTGTTCTTATAAAAATAATGGGTTGGATAACTCTCATTAGTAGTTTTGTTTCTGCTAACTATCGTTTTACCAACTAAATCAAACATGCTCGCATCGGAAACAGAAACCAAATCCTGATTGGGGTTAGACTCAATTAAGCTTATCTGTCGAGAAATTTCATCTTCTAAAAGTGTCGAGTAAACGATGACACTAAAAAATGTATCGTAGGAAATGGAAATCGGGCCTGCACCAAAAAATTTCACTATACTTTTGTCGTGACTAGCACCCAAAGTTAAATCTCTAACGCTCCAATCCCCCGGATACTTAAACTCGAATCCATACTGCTCATTGCGATAAGTTTGCCAGTTTGTGGTTTCGTTTCTTGGGGTAAATATTGGAACCATCATCTCGGAAGATTGCTTTTGCCAAAACCAGAGACCGGCATAGGCAACTCCTCCTACAACTAAAAGCAAAACTATGACGCCAATGAATTTTGGGGTGAAAGTTTTTCGAACTGGCGATGTTTCTTGAGACATCTGTGGCGGGGTTGGTGCCGGCGGATTTGGTTGAAACGATTGTTGATCCATATCATCATTATATACCCCAAACAAAAACTCCTGCAATTAAGAGGAGCCCGGCTGCTTTTTGATGGTCAGGAGCGAAAGCCTTATCAGCGCAATCCCCCCGAAAACCAGAACCACCAAGGGCTTGATTATGTTGATCTGGGAACGGTAGATCTCCGGCGTAAAAAGCCAGGAAACAAGGGCCATTACCGCTATGATCAGTGAGCTGATCCCAAGGGTTGTCAGCACTATGCCGACCTTATCCCTGAAGGTTCGAACTTCTTTCTCCATGACCGATCTCCGTGTAGCGTAAAGGGAACTTAGCCCTATCATACCATAATTTATTGAGTCAGTATCAGGGGTCCCTTTTCTGTTATTGCAACCGTATGTTCAAAGTGCGCCGCCAATCCTCTGTCGGCGGTAATATATGAGAATCCGTCTTTGCCGATTCTTGTTCTTTTCTTTCCGGTGACAACCATAGGTTCAATGGCTATGACCATACCTGGCTCAAGATTATCTCCTCCTCCGCGCTTTCCGAAGTTGGGAACCTGTGGCCACTCGTGGAGTTCCTCTCCGATGCCGTGGCCGACAAGATCGTGGATGACCTCAAATCCGTTCTTTCTTACATATTCTTGTATCGCGGCCCCGATATCACCGGTCGTGTTTCCGGGCTTGGCTTGGCGTATGCCTATCTCTAAGGCCTCTCGGGTCACTTTCAAAAGTTCCTTCTTTTTTATGTCGCTGTCGTTTCCGACAATAACCGTAGTTGCCGAGTCGGTGTGAAAACCGTTAAAATATATCCCCATATCAAGCTTGAGCACGTCGCCATTATTCAAAACTTTTTTCTCCGACGGGACGCCGTGGACTATCTCTTCGTTGACCGAAGTGCAGAGAACCGCCGGATAGCCATCATAACCCAAGAAGGACGGCTTAACGCCGTAAGACAAAACAAGCTCTCTCGCGAGCTTTTCCAAATGGTTGGTTGTGATACCGGGTTTAACTTCCTCCGCCAACTTCCGCAATATCTTGGCCAGTATCTCTCCCCCCTCTTTCATTATTTTTATGTCTTCTTTGGTTTTAAGCTTCATTGGTAATGTATGTTTGTAAGTTATCCCAAATATCTTTAGCCACAGCTTCGATAGTATCTTCCCCTGGAATATCTATTATCTCTATTTCTTTTGTTTGAATGTATTCTATAGCCGGCACAGTTCTTTCTTCGTACTCTTTCAACCTTGTTTCGATGACCTTGGGATCATCTAATGCTCTTCTTATTATTTTGCCCCCATCAATAGGACACACAGTGGGATTTGTTTTGGCTACTTCGGGATTTATGGGATGGCTGTTCTCGCAAAATAATCTCTGGCTATTCCGCTTAACCGATTCTTCTCCGGAAATATGAAGCTTGAACACCAATATCGAATCTTTTCCATAAAAAGATTCTAATTTCGGTATTTCTATTTCTGCTTCTGGAAGCGTGCGTGGCGAGCCGCTGTATATTATTCCTTTGACCCCGGAGTTGACAAGTTTCTCCGTGGCCTCATTAACCACACTGGCCACCCAGCTCGGGGTCAACAATATTCCCGCCGCCCACATCTTCTTCTCTTTTAACATGTCTTGATAATCGAGATCCTCGGGTTTTGTATTATTGAACTTGTTTTCCAGGGCCTGTGTGCTTTTGAAGATAGTGAACCCTATCTTTGACGCAAGTATGTCGGCTTGAGTATCTTTACCCGAACCGATCGGACCCATGAAGATAATAAACTTTTTGCGTAAATTCATAGTTTCATCTTAACAAATTACAGAATGGCTTTGCCAGTGGGCCAGGCACGCACAGAAGTTTTAATACTCGTACATGGAGAGCTGCGCGTCTACTTGCTTCATTATCTCCAGAGCAACGGATACAACGATAAGAATAGAGGTGCCTCCGACAGCAAACGTCGTGATACCGGTGGCCCCTTGGACTATGTTCGGCAAAATAGCGATGAGGCCAAGAAATATCGCCCCCACCAAAGTCACGCGGTTCAGCAAATGGTTCAGGAACTGGGCGGTCATCGGTCCGGGACGGATACCCGGGATGTATCCGCCCTGCTTTTGGATGTTTTCGGATATTGATTTTGGATCAAAAGTAACCGCAGTGTAGAAGTATGTGAAGAGAACCACCAGCAAGAAGTAGAACGTCGCATACCATGTTTGGTTCTGCACAAAATTATTGAAGAAAGCGGCGACCCGAGCCACAACCGGAATACTGGAACCGGCAAAAAAATTGGCGATAAGGCCCGGGAAAAGCAGAAGCGATAAAGCAAAAATTATGGGAATCACTCCGGCGTTGTTGACCCTCATCGGAAGATAGGTTGACACTCCCCCGTAAACTCTGGAGCCCCTGATGCGCCGCGCGTAGTTGATGGGGATGTTCCTCTGGGCCTCGCTGATATAGACCACGCCCACAATAACCGCAAGCGCCACGATGATAAAACCGATATAAGTGAACAGCTGGCTCGGGTCGTAAGTGAAAACCGTCTGCCTAAGAGAGGTAGGCAAACCGGACACGATACCGGCTAATATCAAAATGGAAACGCCGTTGCCGAGATTTTTCTCTGTTATCAGCTCTCCGAGCCACATGAAGAAAACGCTCCCAGCGACTATAACGGAAATGGCGCCGGCCCAAGACATTGGGTCCAGTGTTCCGATTACTCCTTGCCTTGAGAGCAGGACCAAAAATCCATATCCCTGCAGAGCGGCCAACGGCACGGTGAGCAACCGGGAATATTGATTAAATTTCATCCTGCCGGCTTCGCCCTCGTATTTATACATCTGCTCAAGCGAAGGAAAAATCATCGTCAAAAGCTGCATGATGATCGAGCCGGTGATATACGGCCCCAGACCGAGCATTCCTATGGACAAAGAAGACAAGGAACCGCCCGTGAAGGAACTGATGAGCCCGAAGAGTTGGTTCTGGGCGAGAAATTCTCTTAAACGTGAGGCGTCAATGGCGGGAATGGGGATGTTGGATACCAGCCGGAAAACAGCCAAAAGGAAAAATATAAAGAGGACTTTATTTCTCAATTCCGGTCTCTTGAATATTTGTAAGATTTTATCCATGCTCGGAGTTTATAATATTTTGCTTCCGGTCTTGGCGATTTTGGACTCGGCCGATTTTGAAAATTTGAATCCCTGAAAATCGAGATTCCTTTTCAAATCGCCCTCGCCCAGAACTTTAACATTTTTCTCCAGTTTATTTATCCAGCCCTGTTCGGCAAGCATCTTTGGGCTTACCACCTGGCCGTCATTGAACCTGTTAAAGAAGTCCAGATTTAAAACCGGGGCTTTATCCTGTCTTAATCGGTAGAATCTGTGTTTAGCGTGAGGCCTGTTGGAACCGGGTTTTTTTGACGCGCCTCTCTGCTTCGGAAAAAGCTGCCAAATGCGATTGTCTCCGCCCCGAAAACCGGGTTTGAACCCGGCGCCGGCCCGGGACTTCTGGCCCTTGGACCCTTTTCCGGAATAAGTTCCCCGTTTTCCTCCTCTTCCGACGCGCCTGCCCGGTTTCCTTGGAGTTCTCGATTTTAGTTCTGATAAGTTCATGTTTGTCGATTAGTTACTTTTAACTTTGATCTTTTTCAATGCTTCAATGGTCGCCATGGCGATATTAACCTTGTTATTGGTCCTCCCGATGATCTTTCCCGTTAAACGGGTAATGCCGGAAAGCTTAGCCACGACCCGGACAGGACCTCCGGCTTTTACTCCTCCTCTTGCGGGCTTGAGCAGGACCACGGCGCTATTATACTTGGCTTCAACTTGATAAGGAATGGTTCCGTCCTTGATCGGTACCACTAACATATTTTTCTTGGCTTGGTTGTAGGCCTTCTGGACGGATTGGGCAACGTCTTTACCTTTCGCTAGCCCGACACCGACTTTTCCCTTGCCGTCACCGATCACTATAGTCGCCCTGAAACTGAACCTCTTACCGCCCTTGGTAACACGGGAGACCCTGTCGATAGCCAAGACCTTCTGCTCGTATTCCTGTTTCCTTTCCATGCCGCCTCTCCCGCCGGGCCGGCCCGGTCTCCCGCCCGGCCTGCCTCCGCCAAATCTTCCGCGTCCGCCTCGTCCGCCGCCAAATCTTCCGGGAGCTTCCGGGACCGGTGGTTTTTCCGAATTGGTTTGTGGCATTTGTTGTTCCATATTAGTTCAATTACTTCACTATTAATTAAAATTTAATTCCGCCTTTTCTTAACCCGTCGGCAACAGCTTTGACTCTGCCGTGGAACTTGAATCCCCCTCTGTCGAATACCGCTTCGACAATCCCCGACTCTTTGGCTTTTTCGGCAAGCATTTCTCCTATTGCGGCGGCTTTAGCTGTTTTATTTCCCTTAATTTTACTTTTTGGGGATGAGATCACCTTGCTGCTTAATATCGTTTTTCCCGTAGTATCGTCGATAAACTGGACAAAGATATGCTTATTGCTTTTGAACACGGCGATCCTCGGACGTTTGCTCGTGCCTTTGATCACCGCCCTGACCCTTTTATGACGCGCTATCCTGTGTTTTCTTTTTGATCTAATGTTCATGTTTTTAACCGGCCGCCACGGCTTTTTTACCGGCTTTTCTTATTATAACTTCGCCTTTATATTTAATACCGCTTCCTTTATACGGCTCGGGCTTCCTGAACAATCTTATCTCGGCGGCGACCTTTCCGACCAATTCTTTGTCTATCCCCTGGACAGTGATGGAATTCTTTTCCACCTTAAATGTGATACCGTCAGGAGCAGTATAAGAAACCGGATGGGAGAATCCCAGTCCCAATTCCAACCCATTACCCTTAACGACGGCTTTATAACCGACGCCTTGAAATTCAAGAACCTTTTCAAATCCTTCGGAAGTCCCCTTTATCATGTTCCTTGCCATCGAACCGGCAAGGCCCCAGAGGGTTTTGCTTTCTCTGTTGATCAATGTTGGTTTTATAGTAAGCTGGGAGTTCTCTATCTTTACTTCCAAGCCGGCCGGAAGCTCTCTTTCCAGTTCTCCCTTCGGGCCTTTAACCAACATCAAAGAGCCGTCGATCTTCACGTCGACTCCGCTGGGTATCTGAATCGATTTTTTTCCTATTTTGCTCATATTTTTTATTTAGCTGGAGCTCCGCTCACCAAACTTCGAAAAGGATCTCTCCGCCAAGGTTCTTTTTTCTGGCTTCTTTCGAATCCATTATTCCTTTCGGTGTGGAAATAACAGCCAAGCCATGACCGGAACGCACCAGTTTTATCTCTTTGGCCTTGATATACATTCTTCTTGAAGGCCGGCTGATCAATTTAAGCCCGCTCAAAGCGCCCTCGTTATCTTGATATTTCAAAGTCAAATACAGATATTCATGTTCGGTCTTCTCGCCTTTCCCTGGCCGGACAGGCCTGTTTTTTCTTTCGACATCGGCAAGATAACCCGCGGCCTTGAGTATTTCGGCAATCCTGAACTTCACCTTCGAGAAAGGCAAGGCAACCTCTTCACGCCCAACCGCTTGGGCGTTCCTGATCTGTGTCAACATGTCTGAAATTGGATCTGTTACCATGACGATTTTTTTATTCCCGGCAAAAGGCCTTTGCTGGCCAATTCTCGGAAATCAATCCTGCACAAGCCAAATCTCCTCATGTAAGACGCCTTCCTTCCACACATAAAACATCGGCGCACCGCTCGTGTGGAAAACTTTGGCTTCTTCGTTGATCTTGCGATTGTTGATTTCTTTGCCATTTTATTGAAATATTATTGTTTTATCGGGAAGCCCATTAATTTTAACAGCCGAGCTCCCTTTGCCGTGCTTTTGGCTCTGGTTACGACCGTTACCTCAAGCGGAAAAATATCTTTCAAATTTTCATAATTCAGCTCGGGAAATATGCTTGATTCTTTGATGCCGATATTCAAATTGCCCATGCGATCAAAGTTCTTTGCTTCGATCCCCCTAAAATCTTTGGACCTTGGCAAAGCAATTGAGATCAAGCGATCCATAAAATCGTACATCCTCTTTCCTCTCAAGGTAACGGATATTCCGACTTTCATTCCTTCCCGGCTCTTGAATCCGGAGATTGATTTCTTCGCTTTCCTGAAAACCGGCTTTTGTCCGGAAAGAACGGTAAGGTCCTTGGCTATTCTTTCGGTAGCCTTATCGTCCTTGGCGACCCTGCCGATGCCGATATTAACCACTACTTTTTCCACCCTTGGAACCGCCATGACATTGGCGATATTAAACTCTTTCTGCATGGCAGGAATGACTTCTTTTCTGTATTTTTCCAATAATCTCGGCACGGCCATATATTATACTTGGTTTTTACACTTTTTACAAATTCTGATCTTAGTTTCCCCTTCCATTTTATATCCGACCCGGGTCGGTTTTCCGCATGATTTGCAGACAAGGGCAACGCTTGCGGCGCTCGCCGACCTTTCTTTGGAAATTATCTGCCCCTTCTGGCCTTGCTTTCTGGCCCGAACGGCGCGCTTGAGCATGTTCAATCCTTCGACAATAACTCGGTTTTCTTCCGCGAAAACCTTGCTGACCTTTC
>CAYIUL010000025.1:0-7091 GCA_964366725.1 uncultured Candidatus Saccharibacteria bacterium
CTTGCGTTTTCCGCATAAAACCTCAATAATTGATAAAAGTGTAGGAATTCTAATGGTCGATTAGAATTTTGATAAAATAAGATAGTTAATTAGTTATAAAACTATGCCAGTAAAAAAAGCTGAATTAGCGGGTAGATTGGCCGAAAAAATGGGAATGACCAAAAAGCAGGGCGTCGAATGGCTGGACGCTTTTGTGGATGAGGTCACCAATGTTTTGCGAAAAGGAGACAAGGTTAACATAACCGGCTTCGGCATCTTCAAGGTTGCCGACAGAAAAGCCCGAGAAGGCCGAAACCCCAGAACCGGTGAAACGATTCAAATCAAGGCCTCCAAAAAGCCGAGATTTACCCCGGGTAAATTATTGAAAGAAGCCATAAAATAGTTTTAGTATCTCGAGATATTAAAAACCGGCCCCGCCACGGCGGGGTTTTGGTTTTTGACAGTCATGATTTTTAAGGATATAGATTGGGTATATAGACGCTCTTTAACAAGGGGACGCCATGCAAGAATGGGCATTGGTTTTGCCGGGTACGTTTCCGCGATTGGGACCTCATAGCGGCGCTCTACACGCTCTCCGTGAAGCCGCGACGCAGGGGCTTCTTGAAAGAGACCCCGCCTTCGTAACCACCAGCTCGGTTGCGTTCATTCCGGCATCTATTTATCTCCAAAAGTCGGAAGAAGACCACAGGGAATTTGAAGAGAAATTGCTCAATTTAAGAAAAAAGCATTTCGTGAGTTTGCATCCGGACTTGAAGAAAAGAGCCGCGGTCGATTTTTTGTCTATCGCGGGATTATTGATTGCCGCTCACGAAACCGGCAAGATAAAAGATCCATGGCTAAGGCACGCGGCCTTACTGGCGCTGGGATTTCCGGTTTATAAGATAACCAAGAAAACCGTAAAAGATATTTTTTCCGTTGAATCCTTTCTTGTTTACGACAATCTCCGGGAGCTTATGCTTAAAACCTTTAAGTTTGACCGAATCTTCAACTCGCCGATAAAAATAGAAGTGCCGGCCGTAAATTTGAATACGGCAGGCTGGACGCTCGACCAGATACTTTCCAACCCGCCGCTTTATTTGAACGGTTGGCAGAATCAGGGCTGGGTTTCCGTTACCAACTTCCGGCCAGAAGATGTGAATTTGGAAACAGAAGCGAGAAACTCAAGGTATATTGAAGGGGGGATAAACGGACTTCGGGTGTTCGGCCACATTAATTCGGGGAAACATGACGGAAAGGACCAGATAGTCGATACCGCGGCTTTAAGCAATCTCCCGGTTCATTTTGCCGTAAACAAGGGATATTCCAATATCGTGGTCTTCCACTATAATTCCAGGGCGGAAGCGCCCCTCAACAGGGTATTCGGCAATTGGGTTGAATTGCTAAGCCGTTGTTTCGACATAACAGTGTCGGAAAATACCAGAAAAACCATTCTCGGTTATTTGAGGATCAATTATGATCTTGAACAGTTGGTCAAGCAAAGAGAAAGCTTGAAGAGAATTGAGGAATTGCTCCATTCTCAAAATTTAGATACCAGAAGCCAGCAGGTGATAAGACAGCATATCAAAGATACCGAGGAAACTATGCGGAACTTGTCTTATGCCAACAAGAAAATAATCAAATTTTTGTTCGTCGGTTCCGATCCTTTACCGGACGCCCATTTCAGCGATTTTACTCAAGACCAGATGATAGAAGGAATAAACATGGGATGGAAAGCCGGCTTGGACGCGGTTCCCAAAATAAATAAAATGATCAGGTAGAATAAGATGGAGCTCCTTAACGGGAGCTTTTATTGTAAATGGAAACTATTCGTGGTCTAATATTGCCAAGTTCTTTCAAAAAGGCAGCCAAATGAGGCAAACAGACATCCAAGCCGACCTTGCTATTATCGGCGACGGCGTTGCGGCGAAGGCCTTGGCATATTTGGCCGCCCTGCGCGATATCAGAACGGTTATTTTGGGAAAGGGTTTCAAGGGCACTACTTACAGCGCCACCGGCTGGGTCGCTCCCCGGCCGGATCATCTTCTGATTGATGAGAAACTTGTCCGAGAAACGGCCTTTCAGTGTTCAAGGTGGCTGAAATTATTTTACCCGCAGATATTTGAAGGGCGGCTCAATCTGATACCTATCGGGCCGGAAACGCCGCACAGTTTGGCTTCCTTCCGCGCTCTTTTTACCCGCTATGATGAACTGACCAAAGCCCGCTCCGGAAGTTTCGGAAACCATTTTATCGTGAACCGCGCGGTTCTCGAGAAGATGGAGCCCAATCTTCGCAGGAAAAATATTGAAGGCGCCATCGCCATCCGCGAATGGACGGTAGATCCGGCGGTGCTAATGACAGAACTGGAGCGGAAAGCACTTTTCCGTACCGGATTAGTAAGGCGGGTGGAGATAGAGGACATTGAATCGGTAAAGATAAGCAACGGGGTCATTGAAAAGATCTCGGTTCTTGAAACAACACCCGAAATGTCCCGGGTCAATGTCTTCAACGACAGGGGGCCGCTGCTGGTCGTGAACGCCGCCGGTCCGTGGATAAAGGACGTCTGCGCTCGTCTGGGCGTGCCTATCGATTATCAGCTGCGAGCCGGGGTTCAGATGGAATTTCCCGGATACTTTTTCCAAAACAACATCGTGACATTCGGCAGTGACGGAAAATACGTCGCCTGCCTTCAGAAAAAAGGCGTTCTCCAGGTCGGGCCAACAAATTCCAATTTTGAAGGCCATCCTGATAATTTCGCGCCGTCCGACAGGGAAATAGAATATCTCACAGCGACACTCCGTAACATTCTGGAAGACAAGCGGCTGCCCTCATATAGTTTTTTGAAACACGGCTTCAGGGTTAAGCCAACCCTGATAGATACCAACCGGCCGGTTATCTGGAATCACGGCAATGCCGGTCTGTATAATCTGTACTCTCTACATCCCGGAAAAATGGCCCTGGCCCTTCTGGTAGGAGACGAGATGCTTGATAAGGCGACTTCTGACGGCTGGTTGACAAAACCGAGAATTTTTATAGGCAAACCGATCTGTCTGGACGGCAACAGAAAAATTTGGAATGAGGTAAAACTCCTGTTCTTGAAAATTAGGTCTCTGCTAAAGTTAGTATTTAAAACCCCTTAAGGAAGGGGCTTTTACTTTAAACGGTTATTTTTGAAGAACTGTTTGATGTCTTGGGAAGAAAAGACGTAAATGAAATTGTTTGCGGTCGTTGCGGCGACGGTCATGCCGATGACTTTACCGTCCTCATTCATAACCTTCCCGCCGGAAAATCCCGGTTCAGCGCTGTCCAGCAATCTGAATATTTTTTTCGTACCGGTTTTATTTACCGGCATATTGGTTATCGATGCCGTTACTTCTGCGGGAAAAGTAAAATTAATCAAGTCCATTAAGAAAGAGACGTCTTGATTATTCTCGTCAAAATATCCTCCCACGGTTGAGGAAAATCCGCTTATATAGACCTTTTTCCCGTCAACTTTGGCGTCGGCGAATTCGGAAGTTCTTAGCAACAGCCGATATGGATTTGTGTCAAAAACATCTATGCTTTCCGCCCAGGCCAGTTCCATTGTTATCGGATCTACTCTCAAAACCATTATATCCTTGTATTTTCCCGGCTCTCCCTTTGCGACCAGGGAAATGGGAAATCTTATCCATTCTTTTTCTGTAACTATTATGCCCGTGAAAACGTGGTCGTAATCCCCATCTTTGATCAAATGGCGGGCGGAAACGATCAAGCCGGGGACTTCGGATACGAACCCTGTTCCCGAAGAAGACGTAACAATATTCGTGGTTCCTTTTTCGAAACAGGTGACCGACACTATTATCTTGTCTTTTTGAGACCTGTAGACCCTGTTCGGAAGCGGTTCTTTCGCGATTATCACGGTTCCCAGGGGATACATCACTTCGGTCCTGTTCCTTAGATCTTGGGCTAGGAGATTAGGAGGATTTAAAAGAACGCAAAGAAGAAGCAGTGTGGTTTTTTGAAGCATTTGCTTTCCTCTTCAATAAACTTGAATTTATCATAGGAATATTGAGAACAAACGTCAATTATGGTAAAATTAGTGTCAGACAATGCGGGCATCGTATAGTGGTAATACGCGACTCTTCCAAAGTCGAGCCGGGGGTCCGATTCCCCCTGCCCGCTCAAAATAAAATCCCCCGTTTATTGGGGATTTGAGGGCGGTTCGACGCTTCTGTTCAAATAAGCATCGATGCCCTTCTCTATATTTTCGGGAAATTCTGGAGCTGGGCCGATCAGATTCTTTCCGTATACTCCGAGCATTATTTCTTTGAATATCGGCAGGGCCGCTCTGGCGCCTGTTTCTTTCGGACCGAGCTCTTGATAGTCGTCAAACCCTATCCAGACGGCAACCGTGATACCTTCGGCTCCATAAGTAAAACCGACAAAAAGCGCGTCCCGGAAATCATTGGTCGTGCCGGTTTTTCCGCCGACGGGAATAGGGAAGTCGGATGCGGCCAAACTATGCGCCGTTCCGTTTGGAAGCCGGACATTCCCTCTCAACCCTTCCCGGATCTCCGCTAAAGCCCCTTCTTCGATATAAAGCGAGACGGGCTCGTGTTTTCTGTAGAACAACGCTTCGCCTCCTCTGCCATTTATCTTTTCTATCAAATGAAGCTGTCCATACAGGCCGGATGCTATCGCGCGAAAAGCGTTGGCAAGTTCCGCAAGAGTTACCACGGAAGCGCCGATGGCTGTAGTGGGGTATGGTTCAAGTTTTGAACCGATTCCCAACAATCGGGCGGTCTCAATGACTTCTTTTATCCCGCCGCTGCGATACATTAACCACATCGCCGCGGCATTTCGTGACTCCGCCAATGCCTGCCTGGCGGGAATGGCTCCCTTATATTTTCCGTCGTAATTTCCTATTTTATGCGGAGGCCTTCCTCCGCCCATCGGAACGAATATTGGCGCGTCCATTACAGAATGGCGAAGCGTGAACCCGTTCCTGAAAGCGGTCAGGTAAACCACCGGCTTAAAAGCCGAGCCGGGCTGTCTTCTGGCGTGTTTGGTCCGGTTAAAATCGGTGTAGGCAAGATTTCTTGAGTTATATACCTGCCGGCCGCCGACTTCCGTCAAAATTCCGGCATCGCTGTTGCGAAGGACTATGACAGCGCCCTGTATCTTGCCTTTGGCTTCCGGATGCCTTCCTTCGTATACCTTAAGGCCGTTCTCAAGCGCTTGATTTGAGATCTCCTGTATCCTCAGGTCTATCGAAGTCGCTATTGAAACATTTCCTTCGAACAACTGCATGTCAGAGAATCCGATCTTGTTAAACTCTTCGAGCATATCCGATACCGCCGACGGAGCTATTGTTTTAGGCGTCCTGCCGACCAGAACAATCTCTTTTTTTTCCAGTTCTTTCAGCGTATCTTGGTCGACAAATCCGTTTTCGGTCATTTGCGCGAGAACTTCGTTGCGCCGGTTCGCATACTTTTCCATCCGAGGATTTTTGGACGGGAAAGGATGCCTGACAAGTCCCGCCAGGAAAGCGGCCTTGTCAACGTCATTCGGGCCGAAATCCTTTATCCTCTTACCAAAAAAGTTTTCCGCTCCGGCGTCAAATCCGTATCGTCCGTTGCCCAAATACACGAAACTCACAAAGCGGGCGAATATTTCTTCCTTGGCTTTGGACCCGTATCGCTTTTCCATTTCCTCATTGAGCCAGACGGCCAAACGGATCTTATCAAGTTTTTTCCAAAGCGAATCGGTTTTGCCTGTTTGGAAATATAGTTTAACCAGCTGTTGGTCGATGGTTGAGCCGCCATGGCTGTATTGCAGCGCGACCGCGTAATTGCCTTTTTCCCAGGATTTGCCGGTTGCCGCGATGGAGTCAAGAGCGCTGTAGGCGATTGCCTCGAGCAACGCCAGATAATCCACCCCACGGTGCTTAAAAAATCTCTTATCTTCCGCTGAAAGTATCGCCCGCACTATCACTGGCGGCAACTCCGAATACTTGTTTATCCGCCTGTATTCTTTGGCCAGTCCGATCATGACCTGGCCTCTGGAGTCGTACGCTTCTCCGATAGCCGGCGGCTCGAACTTAACGAACGATTCGATATCAGGCAGGTTGTTCCTGTTATAGTAGATGTAATAGTAAAGTGAACCGAGAATTATGGCGAAGACAAGCAAAAACACCAGTACTACCCATCCCACAAACGCGGGAATTCTGCGGAAAAAAGAAGCTAATACCCCGAGCCACTTCAAGGGTTACCTCCGTGTTTTCAAAAAGCGGATACGCTAATATGTAGCATATTTAAGGAAAAAGTAAAAACCGCCAAAAAGCGGTTTTGTTTACTTATTAAGACCTAAGGCGCCAATAATCGAACTCCGTATATTGTATTACGTATACTCTTATGATAGAATTACTATGTGAAATTAACTGAAAAG
The DNA here is from genome assembly GCA_964366725.1 of uncultured Candidatus Saccharibacteria bacterium. Taxonomy (GTDB): domain Bacteria; phylum Patescibacteriota; class Minisyncoccia; order 2-02-FULL-40-12; family GWA2-44-9; genus JACPAB01. Next base: position 6,404 of record CAYIUL010000025.1, read on the forward strand.
CTTACCGCTATTAAATTAAGAAAGAGGGGGCTGAGTTATGAGGATATTTTGGACAAGATTGATGTGTCTAAATCAAGTCTGAGTTTGTGGTTGCGTGATATTAAGTTGACACCTAAACAGCAAGAAAAATTGTTTGTGGGTCGAGAGAAATCTAGATATTTTGCTGGGAGTAAGAAAAAAGCCATTAGAATACTGCAAACGAATGACATTATTGACAAAAGCAAGAAGGAAGCATCATCTTTTATTGGGTCACCGCTGTTTCTTGCGGGGCTATCTTTATATTGGGCCGAAGGTACTAAGAATTCTAATGAGAGCGTAAGGTTCTCTAATTCTGATAAAGCGATGATAGAACTGATGATGCGTTGGTTTAGGGAAATTTGTAATGTTCCAGAAAAAAAGTTTCGGGTCCAGATACATATGCATAATCTGCATTGCCAGCCCGATTTGGAGAAATACTGGTCCCATATCGTCGGTGTGCCTCGACGACAGTTCTATAAAACGTACATTAAGGAAACTTCGCTGGGACAGAGGAAAAATATCTTATATAATGGTACTTGTACGATAACGGTAAATAGTCGAGAACTGTTTAGAAAAATAGTGGGATGGAAATTAGGACTTCAAGAGTATTTTAATATCTCCCCGTAGTTCAACGGATAGAACGAGGGACTTCTAATCCCTAAATCGAGGT
>CAYIUL010000026.1:0-6792 GCA_964366725.1 uncultured Candidatus Saccharibacteria bacterium
TGATGTCGCAGGTGTGGGGATTCGGCTTCATCACGTGGCTCGTGGTGTTCGTCGATCTCGTTCTTCTCGGCGTCTGGCTCTGGAAACAAGTTAATAAATAAGGGCTCCCTGAAGAACTCTCGCTCTTGCCTAATAAAGTAATCTTCTTATAATGGATCAAGAAGAACTTTTACATATCGGGGGGTTAAGTGGAAAAAAGAGCAACTCTGGTTTTTGACGCCGACGACACGCTTTTGGCGACAAGCTGGACATATGACGCCGCTTATTGTTCTTTCTTTGAGTATCTATATCGTATTATGCCCGGGAGGGTTCCCTGTTTGCATGACGTATACGAACGTTTCATTCAGATCGAAGCAGAATTGGCCCCTAGTTGGGGAATAAAACGCGGGCGTGTTGCCGAAAGCATGGCCACTCTTTACCAGGAAATCTGCGATTGGATCAAAGAGCGTTACGGAGAAAGCGTCTATCGATTTGGGTATGAGAAAAAGATAAGAGAAATTGGGGATACTCCTTTCCATTATCAAAACCACACCTGGCTGCCGGAAGTGAAAGAGACCTTGCTGGAACTGAAAAGAAGAGGACACGTTCTGTGTCTTCTCACAAGTTATGACACGGGCCTTTTTCCCGAAAGATCGAAATTTTTGGGTTTTTGTGAATTTTTTGAGCCCAAGCGGGTAATGTCCATCAACAGAAAGAAAACCTCATCCGACTTTATCGAGGTGAGCGGATGGCAGCCGAATTCCGATAGCCGGTTTTTTTCCATCGGGAACGGGGAAAGCGACATAAGGCCGGTTTTGGACATTTCTGAAAACTGGCATGGCGTCTACATCCCCTTTCGCACGACATCGCCATTTTTCAACCGAAGCGATGGCAAGGTAAAATTTGACGCTAAGCCCTTTGACCACCCCAAAGTAATAACCGTCCGCAAATTTTCCGAACTTTTGAAGCATTTATAAATCCCCCCAGGGGGATTTTTGACTTTTTGATGCCGGAATGCCATATTTCCCGTATTGGACAAAGTTACCGAAAAACTCTTTGAGCTGGCGAAAAGGGCAAGAAAGAACGCATATGCACCCTACTCCGGTTATAAGGTCGGCGCGGCTGTTTTAACTTCAAAAAATAAAATTTTTGGAGGCTGTAATGTGGAAAGTGTCAGCTTTACCCTGTCTACTCACGCGGAAATGAATGCCATAGATACCGCCGTTGCCGCCGGGTATCGAGAGATCAAAAAAATACTCGTTATCACTAATTCCCGCAAGCCGGTATTCCCCTGCGCTCTTTGCCGGCAAAAGATCATGGAATTTTCAGAAAACACCGAAGTTATCGCGGCAACGATCCGGGGTAAGTTTGCCACGGCAAGAATTCGGGACCTGTATCCGTCCGCCTTTACCAAAAGGAGTTTGAAAAAATAAGTTTATTATTTAAAACTTGAACCGGAGCCTTGGCTCCTCTTTTAAATTCGCCAGGTGGGCTTTCACCACCTTGATGAATTCTGCCTGATGTTTTGGATTATGGGCTATATCGACGGCATTTGTGTCTATCGAGACGATGTTCAGTTTGGGATTTTTAGCTATCCACTCGTTCTGTAATCTCATTAACAATTCCACGTATTTGGAATCGATCTTTTTTTCGTAATCGCGGGCGCGGAGTTTTATCCTTTCCATAATGGAAGGGACCGACGCATTTAGCTGGATAATAAGATCGGGAACAGGCAAGTCCCGATTCAATACATGGAAGAATTTCTCGTATAAAGCGAACTCATCTTCATTCATGTTGCCCAATATCTGCTGGGCCTTGGCGTAGGTCAAATAATCCTGATACACCGGTGAATCCTGGACTACGTGCGTTTCGTTGATTATTTTCTTGATCTTAACAAGTTGGGACGCTTTTTCTCTTACATAAAAAAGTTGGGAATGAAAAGCCCAGCGCTGCGGGTCTTGGTAAAATAAAGGCAGGAATTTATTTTCATTGACTTTTTCCTCAAAAGGATAGAATCCCAATTTATCGGCCAAGAGATTTGCCGCTGTGGTTTTGCCGGAGCCCAATAACCCGGCAATCGACACATAAACATATTTGTCTTTTTTGGATTTCCCGAATCTCATCTATTAAGCTTAACATTTATGACCCGTTATTTTCCACCCCATTTAAAAAGCGGTCTACTGTTGGACCGCTTGGGTTTCGATCTCCGCGTATTGAGCAAACAGATCGAGTTCGCGAATCATCCGAAACTTCTGAAGAAAACCGGCGGTTTCTTTCGCTCCCCGGCTTTTCGTATTCAACCCGCCGGTGGAAGTATTATATTTACCAGCACCTCCATTATAGGCCATGCCTCGGGCCTCTTCCAGCTTATCGGGGTTCAGGGCGTCAAACCTTCTCCTGGCTGATACTCCGTTCGCGTAAGCCCGGTTCTTAACTCCCGCCAGATGGTCGTCCAGGACAAGTGCGGTGGCCTTGATGCCGTTCTTGACGTCGACTCTTCCGATATCAGTGTCCTTTATAAGCTGGGCAGAAGAATAACCCTTGAACATGCTGGCATAAGTTGCGGGCATTATCTGGCCGAGTCCGGAAGCGCCCGTTTTGGAGACGGTATAGCGGAATGCTTTCTCGCCGTTGGTCCCGAGGCGGATAAAGACCCTCTCCGCAAGCTCCCTGCCCCCATCGGAAGAAGTAAGCATCATTTTCGGGTCGGTCTGTTCCGTGAGAAAAATATTCTTCACGAATGTCTCGGACATTGTATCCGTGACAAGCCAGCCCGGAAAGGCCTTCGACCTCACGCCTGCTTCGGCAAGTTCTTTGAATGCCCGTCTAACATGATCATTGAGGAATTCCTTTCCCGTGGCAATGAGGAACTTATCTTTCAAGGCGGGAGAATAAGGAACGTAAACAATATCGGAGTATTTTTCCCCGGTTCTGTCTTCAGGGTAAGCCAGGTCCTCATTGGACATCAGGTATTTATTAGCTACAACAACATACCGATCACTGGCGGTCTCTTCTTTGAAAACCGAGAGGTCTGAGTTAAAGCTGTTCCACCAGTTGCTGATAACCTTAAATTCTTCGTTTAAATATTCCGATTCAAACCTTGGAAGATTATCCGGATTAGGAAGATACTTCTTCCTTAAGTCGTTTGCCTTGTTGACCTCGGCTATATTCAACCAGAACCTTTTTTCGACAACTCCTCCGGTTTCTGTGTCCAGTATCGCCAGAGCGATCTCTTTCCGGGTCATTTCCAACACGGGCTGGCCTTTTTTCTTTATAACCCTGCCTTTTTTATCTTTTTGAGGCGCTTCGTTAAAACCTAAAGGCGGCGAATTGGCGAGCAGCTGCTTGGCCTCGTCTATTTTGTCGGCCAGTTTCCAGTCGTTAAATAAATCCTGAAGAAGAAGGCCTTGGGCCTCAATGGTCCTGCTCGGAAGAATGTCTTGGGCATTGAGAGGGTCTTCAAAAATAAAAAAGAGGCTGCCGGCAACTCCAGAGAACATTAAGACAAAACTCCTGCGATCTATTTTTATTTCCATTCTTCTCATATTTTACCCTTTTCAAGGGACATATAAAGAGGATAACATACCGCAGTCAATTTCTAAATCCTAATTTCTAATTTCTAAACAATATCAAATAACTAAATCCCAAAAACCAGAAAGGCTTTTGAGTTTAGAATTTTGAATTTGTTTAGGATTTCGGATTTAGTGTTTAGGATTTGGTTAGGTCAATTGACTAAAGATTCTTGGCGATCTCGGCTGCTAAACGCTGAACAGAATTGGCATAATTAACGCAACCTGATTTTTTACTTGTGGCACTCCCGCAGTAGTATCTTTTGGACGCGGCTATTTCACCGGCACGGGTCTTACTGTCAGCTCCATCGCGGGCAAGTTTGGCCGCGGCCGCAACAAACGCGTCTTCTGCATTCCATGGATTTGCCGGATTATGCCCGGTCAGGCGGGAAACTTCATCCCGATACCCCATCCAAGTCGAAGGAATGAACTGGGCAGGGCCCATGGCGCCGCCCCAGCCGGAACCAGGCCAGCATGAAATAGGTGTTTGTAAGGAGTCCTTTCCTAACTCTGCGGTAATACTAAGAAAAGCCGGAAGGTCTCGTGTGGGATGTATTCCTCGTATAAACACTCTCCCCGTCGTAATGTGGCGAGAGGAACCGCTGGTCGTGTCCGTAATGTTGCATTTGCCCACATTTATACCGAGCCCCGATTCTTGTTCGAGTTCAGCTAAAAGATACTCTGGGCGAATACCGGTACGGATAGCCGCGAGCTGGGCGAATTTGACGGCTTCCTCGGCGCTGACGCCGTTCTGTTCCAAGTATTTAACTTGGGCGCGCAAGGCCTCGATATCTTTTTGCGAACGTTTGACCAGCTCCTGGTATTTTGATTCCTGACCTTTGGTGTCTTTTAAAAGCTTATTTTGTCCCGACTTGGTCGAATCCAGAGAGCGTTTCTCTATCTCTTGTAAACGCCTGGACTGTTCAAGCTCATTTTGCTGTTCTTCAAGCTGGTTTTGGTGGGTTTCAAGCTGCAATTTGACACCCCTCACATTCTTAATGGTCAGCTGAAGATTATCCTGGGTTACGCTTAAATTATTAAGCTCGTTAAAAAAATCGGAAATACTCTCGTTGTTCAAGAGAATTTCCGTCAAGGACCGCTGGTCATTTTCATAAGCAAGTTTTATGTATTGGGACAAAGCGTTCCTGTGTTTCGTCATCTGCTGTTCGGCATCGTTTATCTGATTTTCTGTTATTCCTATTTCTGTCGTTGTTTTGCTTATAGAAAGATTCAGGGAGCGTATTTCGAGCTGAACCTGACTTATCTCCGCATTCAAACGGGCAATCTCGTTCTCAAGGGTTTTCGATTTTGTCCTGGCGCCGTCGGCCTGGGCCTGGTATTCTTCTATTTGCCTCTGTAGTTCTTCTATCTGTCGATTACGCTCGCTTATTTCGTCCTGAACAGCGGCGTGAGCAGAACCGAAAAATAAGAACAATAGGGCAAGAATTGCGATGAATTTATACACTGGCATTATAAGGACATTATAATATACTTTAGTTAGAGATTATAATATACTTAAGTCATGAGAAAAACTAATTTTTTCATTCTCGTTATCGCGGGCGGGCTTTATGTTTTCACGGCTTCCGTCGTTTCGGGACAGCCGTTCCAAGCGCCCGTCCAGGTAACTCCGCCCACCCAGGGCCTCCCAACCGATCTTGGTCAGCTTATCCAGCAGATATTCACCTGGTCGCTGTCGTTGCTGGGAATAGCCGTGTTCGTTATGTTCTTCTACGCGGGTTTTCTGTGGCTTACCGCGGCTGGAAATACAGCCAGGGTCGGCGAAGCAAAAAGCCGGATGACCAATGCCGTATTCGGAGCAATATTACTTTTATCATCATACTTGATACTTAACACCATTAACCCCAATTTTGTAAAAAACACTTTCAATCTTCCCGGGCTTGGGACACCTACCGGTTCCGAAGTAAGTGACAAAGAAGCTTGTACCGACGCCGAAAAAAGTCCCACTGACAATCCGCCTGAATCTTTAAGATCACAAATACAAGTCGAGATGGATAAATATACCCTCCCGACCATCCCAGAACAACAGGGTCAAATACTCAACAAAGTTGCGTGGGAAAATAAAGATAAGGGATGGGTGCTTCTCGGAAAGGCCGGCGGAAATAACTGTCCCTCACCAGCCGGCACTCTTATTTCATGTGACCACCTTGTCCACCAGCCGACAATGTTGGGTTATGATGTATTTTCAAATGAAGGTGCTTCTAATATGAAAGCTTCTTGGAACGGTCCGGATGCGTGTATAAACAAAATGGTTCAAAAAAGGTCTCGAACACTGGTAAATCCGGTCCAACCATAATGGCTTACCTGGTAGGATTAATTTTAATATTAGCGGTGGTGTTTTCGACTGGTTCGGGAAGCAACATTATCGGAGGTATTAAAAATAAGATCTCAGAAAAAATATTCCCCAAAAGCCAGACGGAGATAACCGTCGAGAACCTTCGGAACGATTATCAAGCCCTCGGAGACTTTTTTACCAACTCCGCTCCGGAAATACTGAACTCGAAAGGAGTTTCTGTGGAACAAAAATCAGCAATCCAAAAAGCCGCTGCCGCTTTCGGCAATTCCAAACAATTGGTTAACAATCTCGAGAAACTGACAAAAGACGACAAAAATATTCTGGAAGCTGCTGTCGAGAAAATTTTAGGGCTTGATGAACCGAAAGCGGAACCGACTTCAATTCCCCCTCAATGCAAACTCGTCTGCGGCGAGTAATTATAGCATCTTTTTGAAGTCCTCGATGATATCGGTCTTCTCGGGGTCGACTTTACGGTTCTTTGCCAGATAATAAGCGGTCCAGTGGGCCAAGATTATAGAAGAAAATATTTTTTTCAAATGGCTCTCCCCTTTCAATTCCAATTTTGTGACAGGAAGACCTTTTTTTTCGTATAATTCGCCCAGTTTCTCCATTCTCAAACCGATACGTCCGGTCCGGTCGTCGTCAATATCCCGCAAAAATACGAAGTGGAAGTTTTTGGACAACTCTGAGTCCGTAAAACCGGCAATTTCATTGTGGTTCAGTTCGGGAAATCTGTTACAGAATGCGGGAATTTTGGCGGTTTCGTTCAATATGACCTTCCAAATATATCCGAGTTCCATATTCCTTTCGGACGTATAAATAACGGGAACTTTGTCCTGCAATACTTCCGCCAGGACTTTGCCTTCTTCCTCCAGGTCCCGGCCGTCATTTTTTAAAAGCGCCGCTTCGCTCAAACCGTCGTCATCCCCC
>CAYIUL010000027.1:0-6775 GCA_964366725.1 uncultured Candidatus Saccharibacteria bacterium
TCCCGTTTTAACGGGACATGCCCGAAGGGCTGTTTGAGAATTTAAAAGATTAGAATTTGTTTCGTGCTTCGTGCTTCGAATTTCGCGCTTAAAACCATTATGTCTAAACAAATTTACTATAAAGAACAAGCTCGGGAATCACTCAAGCGAGGGGTCGATAAGATAGCCAACGCGGTCAAAGTGACTCTCGGGCCGAAAGGCAGGAATGTCGTGCTTGATAAAGGATTCGGCACCCCGACTATTACCAAAGACGGCGTTACCGTTGCGAAAGAAGTCGAGCTCAAAAACAAATTCGAGAACATCGGCGCGGAGCTTGTCAAAGAAGTGGCTTCCAAAACAAATGATGTCGCCGGGGACGGGACCACAACGGCAGTTGTTCTGGCCCAGGCGGTAGTCGCCGAAGGATTCAGCGCGGTCAACTCCGGAGCCAACCCTCTTGTGTTAAAAAGGGGAATGGATAAAGCCGTTGACTGGGTTTTGGATTATTTGAATAAAAAGAAAAAAGCCGTTTCGAGTTATGAAAAAATAAAAGAAGTGGCTTCCATTTCCGCCAACGACGCGGAAATAGGAAAGATTATCGCCGATGTTTTCAAAGAAGTCGGCAAAGACGGTGTGGTTACCGTGGAAGAGTCCCAGTCAACCGAAATGTCAAAAGAGCTAGTCGAGGGAATGCAGATAGACAAGGGCTATGTTTCCGCGTATATGGTGACCAACACCGAGCGGATGGAAGCGGTGTTTGAAGACGCATTGATTCTGATAACCGACAAGAAAATTTCCTCAATTCAGGATATTGTTCCGTTGCTCGAAAAATTGTCAAAAGCCGGCAAAAGAGAATTGGTGATAGTTGCCGAAGACGTGGATGGCGACGCGTTGGCAACTCTTGTCGTTAACAAATTGCGGGGCAACTTTATGGCCTTGGCTGTCAAAGCGCCCGGATTCGGCGACAGAAAAAAGGAGATGCTGGAGGACTTGGCCATAGTTACCGGCGGACAGGTTATTTCCGAAGAAAAAGGGATGAAGCTCGAAGGAGTTGAATTGGCTATGCTTGGAAAAGCGCACCGCGTCGTTGCTGCCAAAGAGACAACGACTTTTGTCGGCGGGAAAGGCAAGAAGCAGGATATTGACAAGAGGGTTGCCCAGCTGAAGTCCCAGATCGCCAAATCAACTTCTGATTTTGACAGAGAAAAATTACAAGAACGATTGGGCAAGTTGTCGGGCGGAGTAGCTGTTCTTAAAGTCGGCGCCACCACCGAGACCGAAATGAAAGAAAAGAAGTTCAGGATAGAAGACGCCGTTAATGCTACTCGCGCCGCTCTTGAAGGGGGCATTGTTGCCGGCGGGGGCGTGGCATTGTTCGAGGCTTCAAAAGAATTAAATATTAAGGCATTGAAAGGAGTTCCCGAGGTTGGTGACGAAGCCAAGGGCGTTGCCGTTATAAAAACCATTTTGGAAAAACCTTTGCGGGCAATCGCGGAGAACTCCGGAAAGGACCCTAACGAGGTTGTGTCCAAAGTTTTTTCGATGGAGCCGGGAATGGGTTTTAACGCTGTGAATGGGGAGTATGTGAATATGTTTGAAAAGGGCATCATTGATCCTCTCAAAGTCGTCAAGGCCACTCTTGTGAATGCGGTATCGGTTGCCTCGCTTATTCTCACCACAGAGGCGGTCATCGCCGACATACCGGAAGAGAAAACGCCGGTGCCGGGAATGCCGCCTATGGGAGGCGACTACTAGTAATCCACAAAAGACCCGCAATGCGGGTCTTTTGTTTTGTTTAGAAATTGGTATATTCAGTTTAATGAATACGAAGTTCATATTCGTAGCCGGCGGAGTGATGTCGGGCATAGGCAAGGGTGTCACAGTTGCTTCCACGGCGAGAATTCTCAAGGACTACGGCTTCAGTGTCACAGCGGTAAAAATAGATCCATACCTCAATGTCGATGCCGGAACCATGAACCCCACCGAACACGGTGAGGTTTTTGTAACCGAGGACGGACTGGAGTGCGACCAGGACGTGGGGAATTACGAAAGATTTTTGGACGAGAATATCTACAAGGACAACTACATGACCAGCGGTTTTGTGTATCAAACGGTCATCAATCGGGAAAGGAATCTCGGCTATTCTGGCAAGTGCGTTCAGATAATCCCGCATATCACCGAAGAGATAGAGAACCGGCTGTTGAAAGCGGCCAAAAAAACGAAAGCCGACTTCGTTCTGGTGGAGATAGGCGGCACGGTGGGCGAATACGAGAACCTTCTGTTCCTGGAAACGGCCAGGATAATGAAACTAAGGATGCCCGGAAAGATCTTATTCATGCTGGTCAGTTATATTCCTATTCCCAAAATGGTCGGGGAGATGAAAACAAAACCGACCCAGCATGCCGTCCGCTCGCTGAACTATGCCGGCATCCAGCCGGATGTCATAATTGCCCGTTCTTCCCGGCCGCTGGACGAAGTTCGAAAAAACAAGATATCCAACTTCTGCAACGTTGCCGAACAGGACGTAATCTCCGCTCCCGACATCGAGGGTTCCATCTATGAGATACCCGTTAACTTTGAGAAAGACAACCTGGGCAGAAGAATATTGAAAAAATTTGGTCTCACTCCCAATAAGAGAAATTTCAGGAAATGGAATGCTATGGTCGCCAAGATAAAAAGTTCGACCCGTCCCGTGAAGATCGGAATTGTGGGCAAATATTTTAACACCGGCGACTTCGTGCTCGCCGACTCGTATCTTTCCGTTATCGAAGCGGTCAAGCATGCCGCGTGGTCATTGGGAAGAAAGCCGGAGATAACCTGGCTCGACGCCGAGCAGTACGAGAAAAACCCCAAAGCGGTGGCGGAACTGGCGAATTTTGACGGCATCATAGTCCCAGGGGGATTCGGAAAAAGGGGAGTCGAAGGAAAAATAAGGGCCATCAATTTTGCGCGGACAAAAAACATTCCTTTTCTCGGCTTGTGCTATGGCCTTCAGCTGGCGGTAATAGAATTTGCCAGGAATGTATGTAAACTTTCCGGTGCACACACGACGGAGGTCGAACCCAAGACCAGCCATCCCGTCATATGCACAATGGCCGAGCAGATAGAAAAGCTTAAAGAAAAGAAAATGGGCGGCTCAATGCGGCTGGGGGCGTATCCGTGCAAGCTTCATCCCGAAAGCGCGAGCCGGAAATTATACGGCGCCGACAAAATTTTCGAAAGGCACCGCCACCGATACGAGGTCAATAACGATTATATCGCCAAGTTTCAGAATAAAGGCCTTTTGGTTGCCGGCGTAAATCCCCGAGAGAACCTTGTGGAGATAATAGAACTGCCAAAGCATAAGTTCTTCGTCGCCACCCAGTTCCATCCGGAATTCAAATCCCGGCCTCTTACACCGCACCCGCTTTTTGTGGGGTTGCTCAAAGCGGCAATAGGAGTTAAGATTAAAACATGAGCACAATAACTATTTTAATTATAATTTTGGTCGTTGTTGGTTTGTGGGTTGTCGGCGCTTTCAACTCCCTGGTCCGTTCAAGGAACAGAGTCAAAGAGGCCTGGTCGGACATAGACGTCCAGCTCAAAAGACGCTATGACCTTATTCCGAATCTGGTTGAGACGGTTAAGGGCTATGCCGCCCACGAGAAACAGACCCTTGATGCGGTCATTCAGGCCCGCTCGGCGGCGATGGGCGCGCATTCGGTCAAAGAACACGGCCAAGCGGAGAATATGTTGAGCGGAGCTTTGAAAAGCTTGTTTGCTTTATCCGAGGCCTACCCCCAGTTAAGGGCGGTTGAAAGCTTTACTCATCTGCAGGGAGAATTGGCCGACACCGAGAACAAGATCCAGGCCGCAAGGAGATTCTATAACGGAAACGTAATGACTCTTAATACGCGCATTGAACAGTTCCCAACCAATCTTGTTGCCGGAATGTTCGGGTTCAGAAAAGAAGAATTCTTCCAGACAGCGGAAGGAGAAAAGGAACCAGTGAGAGTGGCTTTTTAGGGGATGGCAACTCTATATACCCAAAAGGATTCCAATATCAGAAAAACATGGTTGCTGATGACCGTGTTTTTGGTTTTGGTGATCCTTTTGGGCTGGCTGTTCAGCGCCGTGTGGCAATCGCCGGAAATATTGTATTTTGCCGTTGGGCTTGCCTTTGTTATGAATTTCTTTGCCTACTGGCAATCGGACAAGATAGCTCTCGCCATGTCGGGTGCCCGGCCAGCATCGCGCCAGTCGCATCTTGAACTTTTCAGAGTTATAGAAAATCTCTCCATCACCGCGGGTCTTCCGGCGCCGAGGATATATATAATTCCCGGCCAGCAGATAAATGCTTTTGCCACCGGGCGAAGTCCCAAGCACGCGGCCGTGGCCGTGACCGAAGGGGCTTTGGCCAAACTCGACAGGAACGAGCTTGAAGGAGTGATGGCCCACGAGCTTTCTCATATCGGCAACAGGGACATTCTTATATCTTCCGTCGTCGTCGTATTGTCGGGACTGATTGCCATACTTGCCGATTGGTTCTTGAGGGTGAGTTTCTGGGGCCATCGGGATGATGACAATAGGGGCGGGGCTATCCTTCTTGCCGTCGGTCTTGCCGCGGCAATACTGGCGCCTCTGGCCGCAACTATGGTGCGTATGGCCGTGTCGCGAAAAAGAGAATTTCTTGCCGACGCCTCCGGCGCTTTGCTGACCCGTTATCCGGAGGGTCTGGCCAGCGCGTTGGAGAAGATAGACAGGGAGGAAATTCCTTTGAGACACGCTCACAACGCTACCGCGCATCTTTACATTTCAAACCCTTTCAAAGGTAAACAAAAAGCCAACTGGTTTGCTCGCCTGTTTCTCACGCACCCGCCAGTTGAAGAAAGAATAAAAATATTGCGAGGAATGCGGATTTAACTCATATGGATAAAGACAAACAGATCGAAACACTCAAAGCGGAAATAGAAAGGTTAAAAGTTCTGACCAACAAGGACGAACTGACCGGCATCTTGAACCGCAGAGGATTTAAAGATGAAGTCGGCCAATTCCTCAGCGAGGTTTCCGGTTTTAAAGACCATCCCGAAAGGAGAAAATCCCTGGTCATCAAGGATTTCAGTTTGGTGATCTTTGATATCGATGACTTTAAGAAAATAAACGACACTTACGGACATCAGGTCGGGGATGGGGCGCTTCAATTTTTGAGCAAGCTGATCCTGGACAGGGCCAGAGAGATCGATCTGGTGGCCCGCTGGGGAGGGGAAGAAATAATAGTCGGATTGCCCGGAGCCGATATTGACGATGCCTTTAATTTTGCCGAAGACGTCCGCAAAAAATTGGAAAATTCTGAGTTCGAAGTTAAATTCATCGTAAGCGGCGGAGTGGCCGGTTTTCACGAAGCCGGTGAATTCGAGAGTTTATTCAAGAATGCCGACACAGCTCTCTACGAAGCAAAAAATTCCGGCAAGAACAAGGTCGTAATGTTCAAGAAACAATGAAAATTCTTATCGCAACAAAAAACCCGGGCAAGGCCCGGGAAATAAAAACTTTTCTCGGAGACGGTTTTCAGCTTGTTTCCCTTGCTGATCTTCCAAATGCTCCCGATATTGAGGAGAATGGCAATACTTTTGAAGAGAACGCCATCTTGAAAGCGAGGTTCTATTTTGACTGGTGCCATATTCCGTCAATCGCCGATGACGGCGGCTTGGAGATCGATTATTTGAACGGTGAACCGGGAGTTAAATCCAGGCGGTGGCCGGGATACGAGGCGACCGACGAGGAGTTGATAGAAATGGCGCTGAAGAAACTGGAAGGCGTCCCTCCAGAGAACAGGACTGCCCGCTTGCGAACGGTCGGCCTCTACTACGACGGCAAAAATACCGTCAGCAGAACCGCCGCGATAGAGGGTTATATCGTTACTGAATATTCCGGCAGCTGCGAAAAGGGCTACCCGTTCAGGTCCATATTTCGTATTCCCCAATTCAACAAGCTCTACCAGGACCTTACCCATAAAGAACACGAGCAAATAAACCACCGCAAGGTCGTCTACGCGCAGTTGGCTAAAGATATCGTGTCTTTAAGTGGTCGTAAGACCTGAAATAGGTTATAATTACCCGTACGGACAACTATAAACCAACTATGAAAAGCAACTTTATACCGAAGTTTATAAAAGCATTCATAGAGACAGGCAAAGAATTATATGAAATTTGGCAATGGGAACCCATTTACTATAAGGGTTGGAAAGTAAGCGGTCCTGATCGCAGAAGAACTTATAGCGGTTTTAAGAATTTAGAAAAGAGAGGCCTGGTTTCAAGGGTGAATGACCGCGGATATAAATTTACAAAGAAAGGGGCGAGATGGTTTGAGGTGTCTAAATTTAAGTACTTGGGGTTAGAAAATAGCGGCAAGTGGGATAAAAAATGGAGAATCGTGATTTTTGATATTCCTGAAGAAATGCATACCCAAAGAAATTGGCTACGGCATAAATTAAAAAACCTGGGTTTCTACATGCTTCAGAAAAGTGTATTTGTATTTCCTTACTCCTGCGAGAAAGAACTGGGTCGCATTTGCTCCCATTTGGATGTCAGCGATTATGTCGATATTGTGATGGCTGACTCCATAGGGTTTCAGGAGCAGGAAATTAAAAAGTGTTTCGGTTTAAAGTAATGGTTTATAACTGTCCGTACGGACAGTTATAAACCAAAGTAGTGACGATTGAGTGAAGTGTTAAAATGGGTTATAATATTGGTAAATTCTAAATTTGGAGGGGTGTACCGAATGGTAAGGTACTCGCTTGGAAAGCGAGCGCCCGCAA
>CAYIUL010000028.1:0-6573 GCA_964366725.1 uncultured Candidatus Saccharibacteria bacterium
GTCTTTGCTTCCGACCGACCCGTCGGTTCTTTTCACGACCGCCGGAATGCAGCAATTCAAACCCTATTTTTTAGGTGAAGCAGATCCGATGAAAGATTTCGGAGGCAAAAGAACGGCGTCAATCCAAAAATCAATGAGAACTTCTGATATTGACGAGGTGGGAGATGAATCACATCTCACATTTTTTGAAATGCTGGGCCATTTTTCATTCGGCGATTATTTTAAAAAAGAAACTATAGAATGGACATTCCAGTTGCTTACAGAGATTTTTAATATTTCTCCCGATAGAATTTCAGCCACTGTTTTTGCCGGAGACAATAAAATTCCGTTTGACGAGGAGTCTTATAATGCCTGGTCTCAATTCTTGCCGACTGAGCGTATCCGCAAAGGGCCCCGGAAGGATAATATATGGGGACCACCGGGACCTGAAGGTCCATGCGGCGCCGCAAACGAGGTCTATGTTGATGATTTGGAGGTCGCTACGTTGGTCTTTATGGAATACAACTGCGACAAAGATAAAAATCTGACCCCTTTGTCCCAAAAAGGCGTTGACGTCGGCTGGGGACTGGAAAGGATCGTAATGAAGTCCCAAGATAAAGACAACGTTTTTGAGACAGATCTTTTTGATTTTATAATGCGAGGATTCCCGGACAAACTCCCAGTTCGAACAAAGAGGATTTTGGCCGACCATCTCAGGGGGATACCTTTTCTTGTGGCTGATGGTTTACAACCGTCCAATAAAGAAGCTGGATACATACTCCGTCGATTACTAAGACGGGTTATTGCGTTTACGTACGATGAAAATATTGGAGTCGATCCTGTGCGCGTACTGGAATTGATAGTCAATGAGTATAAAAAAATTAAAGATTACAAAAATTTAGATTTTCTTTCCGTCGAAAAAACTTTCAGAGATGAGTATGATAAATTCATGAAGACCCTTGGGCCATTGCGAAAGGAGTTTGAGATTAAGGCCAACGAAGTTAAGGCAAAAGGAGAGGAGTTCATGCCAAGAGTATTTGTCTTTGGGGCACATCAAAGTTCAGGCGCAACTATCGATATATTAGAAGATTTTGCAAGAAAAGAAGGAACAAAAATAAATAAAGAAGCTTTCGTTGAAGACAATAAACACCATCAAGAAATATCCCGGGCCGGGGCGGAGAAAAAGTTCGGCGGACACGGACTCTTGATGGATAAGGGTGAATTGAAAGCCGGAAATGAGGAAGAATTAAAAAAAGCAACGCGATTACACACAGCAACGCACTTACTCCACGCTTCTTTAAGAAAAGTTCTCGGAAACGAGGTCCATCAGGCCGGTTCAGACATTACTCCCGAAAGATTGAGATTTGATTTTACTTTTCCTCGCAAAATGACTCTGGAAGAAATAAAACAGGTTGAGGATATGGTAAATGAAGCCGTCCAAAAAGATTATCCCGTCACCAAAGAAGAGATGTCTTACGAAGACGCCATTAAATCCGGCGCGATGGCATTCTTTAAATTAAAATATCCGCCGAGAGTTAATGTTTATACGATAGGAGATGAAAATCATCCGTTCTCCCGTGAACTCTGCGGAGGGCCTCACGTTTCTCACACCGGCGAGATAGGCAAAATAAGAATAACCAAGGAAGAGTCTGTGAGTGGGGGGAGACGCATCCGGGCTACGGTTGACTAAATTTAACTAAGATGATATCATATTATAAGCTGTTTTTGATGTGATGGAGGTTTATTGTGGAGTTCGCTTTAGGGAGTATCGGAATTGTGGTAATACTTGGCATGATAGGGTATTGTATCGATGTGAATCTTACTAGAATCGCCGACGCGCTTGAAAAAATTGAGCATGCCTTAAGATATCCCGCAAAGAAGCCCTAGTAACCATGCAACCATGTCGCCACCCAGGCGACGTTTTATTTTTTACTTTACAACAATATCACATTATACTACGATCGTAGCAGAGTGAGATATAGTGAGACATTAGATTATGAAACAAAAACTCAAAAAAATATCCGTTTCTATACCTAAAATCATCCTTTGTATCCTAAAGGAGACAGGCTCGATAACTTGCGAATCTTTTTTCCACAATAGCCACGCAGGAAAATTTGGCTTCGGACACGGACCAAGATTCAGACATAACTATTACAATTCAATTCACCGATTACAAAAGAAGGGGTTCGTAAAAAAAGAAAAAGATACCTACAAGCTGACTGCGGCGGGGGAAAGAGAGGCGTTTTTCTCTCTTACAAAAATAGGCCGACATTTTAGGTCTGAAAATCAAAAGTGGGATAAAAAATGGAGAATGGTGTTTTTTGACATTCCGGAAATTAAAAGAAGGTACCGGGATGAATTAAGATTTGTGTTAAAAAGAACGGGTTTTAAAGAGTTTCAAAAGAGCGCTTGGGTTTGTCCTTATGAAATACCGCAGTTTTTTAAAAAGATCCTGCTTGAAGAAAATATCAGACGATATGTCAGATTAATAACTATCAATGACATAGAGTACGACAAGGACCTGAAGACAATGTTTAATTTAAAATAATAGGTTCATTTTAATACGATCGTGGTGGGATGGGACATAAGTATCGTATATAAACGATAAATGCCAAAAAATTTCTGGGAAAAACTGAAGAGGCCGTTTTTTATTTTGGCTCCGATGGCGGATGTTACCGACTGGGCGTTCAGGCAAATAATTATCGAATGCGGCCGTTCGACGGGGCTCACGGTAAACAAACCCGATGTATTTTTTACTGAATTCGTATCTTGCGACGGGCTGTGTTCAGAAAAAGGCCGGCCGAAGCTTATGCCTCATTTGAAGTTCGGCGAGAACGAGCGGCCTATCGTAGCCCAGTTCTTTGGCGCGAACCCCGAAAACTTCTATAAATGCGCCCAACTTGCGGTTGAGCTCGGTTTTGACGGCATAGACATAAACATGGGCTGTCCCGCCGGAAAAATAGTAAAACACGACAGCGGAGCAGGGCTTATAAAGAATCCCGAACTGGCAAAAGAAATAATCCGGGAAACCAAGCGTGGAGCAGGCAATCTTCCGGTTTCCGTGAAAACTCGCATTGGATACAACAAAATTATTACCGAAGAATGGATCTCGTATCTTATTGAGGCCAGACCGGCTGCCATAATTCTTCACGGCCGAACGATGAAAGAGATGTCAAAGGTCTCGGCCCACTGGGACGAAATAGGCAAAGCGGCTGTCCTTTGCCGCAAAGCGGGAATACCCATTGTCGGCAACGGCGATGTCGCCACATATAATGAGGGGCTGAAAAAAGCCGAGCAATATGGCCTGGACGGCATTATGATCGGCAGAGCGATATTTTCTAATCCATGGTTCTTTGACCCATCTGTAAATCCGGCAGATAAGACCCCGGATGAAAGGATTGCGTTGATGCTCCGGCACATTGAGCTGTTCGCGGAATTATGGGGAGAAAATAAAAACTTTGACGTTATGAAAAAGTTCTTTAAAGTTTATATTCATGGTTGGGAAGGCGCAAAAGAACTGCGGATGGAACTTATGAACGCGAGAAACAAGGAAGATGTAGCCAAAATAATATCAAAGCGTTAAAATTATTTATATGGCACACACACATACCGTAGACGAAGCTCTTGAGACCGAAGTTGAGGAAGAAGGCCTCCATAAAGAAGGCGCGGGGACAGATGACCATCTTCCCGAACCCGTGGAAGAAAAAAGGCAAAGTTCGGTAAATACACAGGACATGGGCGAAGAGGACGAAGACGATGTCAGCCCCGAAGAAGCCGAAGAACTCGTAGAAGAGGAAATGAAAAAGCAGCACGTAGAAGAATAGATTGAGAACTCTGTTGATTTCTCACTGATTTTGTTGTGCTATACTTAAAAAGGATCGTACTATTTTAGAACGCAGTTTTATGGTCTCAACAAAAATCATAAACGTCCTCAGGGACGACAAATTTGAGGAAATACTGGACTTATTCAAGGAAACTTCTGCCAAGGAAGTTATTTTTGTCTTGCCTAAAAAATCAAGATCCTTCACCAACGAAGAGCATTTCATAATCCTGTCGAGTTTGGCGGAGAAGACCGGGAAGAAAATATCCATACTTTGCTCCAATCCCGAAGTGAACAAAATGGCTAAGGAATATAAGTTCGATGTCCTGCTGGCCAAAGGCCCTTCGAAAACATCTTTTGTCACGGAAAAAGAAGAGCCCGAACCGGAGCCGGAAGCAGAGGAACCTCAATACGCCGAACCGGAAGAAGTTGAAGAAGAACCGGAGGAAGAATTGCCGCCATCCGCAACAGCAAGACCAAGAGGCGGGCTGGAAGGTATCGTCCGGGAAAGATCCGGAACCCATTTAAGCGTTTCCCCGAAGAAGGAGAGTCCGGTCCGGCTGGATATCAGAAGAAGATCTTTACAAAGACCGGCTGAAGACATCCAAAACGTATGGGAGACGCTTCCGGGCGGGAACGAAAAAAATATCTGGGCTGATCTGGGCCTCCGCTCAAAAAGAACAGCCGGGTTAAAAAAACCTCTTTTCCGGTTCGATCTCAGAAACCTTCCCAAAAGATCGGTCATTGTTCTTGGAGGCATCTCGGTTCTGCTCTTGGGAACGATAATATATGTATCAACCGGGAGTGCTAAAATAGATATCACTCCGCAAAAACAAGCCCTGGAAACCGAATTGAAGGTGTCGGCATCCGACAAATTCTCTTTGGTAGACCAGAATTTGAATAAGATTCCCGGCCAGCTTTTCAGCATCGACAAGACCGTCAGCCAGACATTTCCCGCGACAGGCGAGAAAGACGTCGCCCAGAAAGCCAGAGGTACGATGAAAATCTATAACGCCTACGGCACAACCCCGCAGGTTCTTATAGCCACGACGCGATTCGAAAAAGACGGTCTTATC
Organism: uncultured Candidatus Saccharibacteria bacterium; assembly: GCA_964366725.1. Classification (GTDB taxonomy): domain Bacteria; phylum Patescibacteriota; class Minisyncoccia; order 2-02-FULL-40-12; family GWA2-44-9; genus JACPAB01. Next base: position 4,876 of record CAYIUL010000028.1, read on the forward strand.
TTTCGGACGCTGACAACCGTTACCGTCCCCGGAACCAAAGTGGCCAACGGAGAGATAACCCCCGGCACGGTAAATGTCGAGGTTATCGCCGATAAAGCCGGGGAAACGTATAACATCTCCTCTGGAAAGTTTCTTATTCCCGCTTTTAACGAAAGGGCCGATGCCGGCCGGTATGAAAAGATATACGGAGAAACCACGGAGGCGATGAGGGGTGGCATCAGCGGCCGGGCAAAAGTGGTTACGGAAAACGATTACAACAAAGCAAAAGAAACTCTCCAAGCCCAGCTCCAAAAAGACATAGACGAAGGCCTCAAGCTCCAGACGGCGGGCCTGAAGACCATCGACAAGCTGTCCGTAAAAATAGGCCTGCCCGAATCAAGCGCCAAAATAGATGAAGCAGCCGATAGTTTTACAATGTCGATCAAAGGTTCGCTTAAAACAGTTGGATTCAAACAGCCGGACCTCGACGGGCTGGTTAAACAGCATGTCGCAAAGACCCGGAATCTGGACGTGATTCCGGACAAGCTTCAATTGAGTTATAAGTCGATAAATTTTAAAGACGCCGAAAACCTGCTCGAATTCACGGTCGCCGTATCCGGCACTGCCTACGCTAAAATAGACACCGGAAAAATAAAGCAGGAAATGGCCGGGAAAGACGAAGACGAGATAAAATCATATCTTCGGGGCGTTGCCGGAGTGGAATCCGCCAAGGTGATATTGTCCCCGTTCTGGGTCAAAAGCATCCCCGATAAGCAGGAAAAAACAACCATTAATATTAACTATTGACTCTCTGCGTCATTTTTGCTAATATATTAGGGCTTTAAAATAATCATGCATAAAGGCGGGCTCCATGATTTCTAAGTGGTGGGCCTTCCGCCCTGAGTAGCGTTAGACCACTTATTTGGCGGCATTAATTCATTTTGGACAACCCACAGAAAGTAAAAGTTATAGGGACGGTCATAGAGGCGCTTCCGGACACCAAATTCAAGGTCCGGCTGGAAGACGGCAGAGAAGTTTTGGCCTACCTGGCCGGCAAGATGCGTTTGAATTACATAAAAGTGATGATAGGCGATAAGGTTGAGATGGAGCTTAGCCCCGACGGGGACAAGGGCAGAATAACCTTCCGCCACAAGTTCAATAGTTAGAAAATCATGAAAGTTCGCGCTTCGGTAAAAAAGATGTGTATCAACTGCAAACTGGTAAGGCGGAAAGGCCGTCTTTATTGCGTTTGCAAGAACCCGAAGCATAAACAGCGACAAGGATAATATGCCACGAATATTAGGATTTAATATCCCAGACAACAAAAAAGTTCTCTACGCCTTGCCTTACCTTTACGGCATCGGACTTTCGGCCAGCCAAGTTATTTTGCGTTCGGCTAAAGTAGATCCGGACAAGCGCGCCAAAGACCTTAGCGCGGACGAACTCAATAAAATACAGAAAGTGATCGAGACCAACTATAAAGTTGAAGGGGACTTGAGAAAAGAAGTCGCCCAGAACATAAAACGCCTGAAAGAGGTCGGTACCTGGAGAGGCATCAGGCATTCGAGAAAACTCCCGATACACGGACGCAGTAAGACCAACTCCAGAACACTGAGAGGCAATGTCAGAAAGACGATGGGTTCGGGACGCAAGACGACATCGGAAAAGACATAGGACTATCTAATTATGGGAAAAAAACGAATCATAACTAAGACCGAC
>CAYIUL010000029.1:0-1654 GCA_964366725.1 uncultured Candidatus Saccharibacteria bacterium
TAAAGTAGAGCTCTTCTAAGGCTTTGATGCAGGTCCGATTCCTGCCGGGGACACACTTCGACTCGCTTTCAGCTCGCTCAGTGTAAACACTATTTAGAAAATTGTGTTAGAATGGGTGGAAGAAAATTTTTTAATCATATGGATTTATGAATGAATTTACGCTTTTTGCACAACCTTGGTGGGTAAATATTTTAATAATCATTCCATTTGTTGCATATTATTTATGGCGGAAAGAAGGGCTTATAATTTCAAAATGGACTCTTATTATTTCTGGCTTGTTTGGAATCGCTTTTGGATTTGTTGAGGCGTCAGTTGTAGTTTATCTTCGTGCCGCGGTAGGGCTTCTTCCTGGATATGGTGGTACGCTTTCTGATGTCGCTAGGCTTTCTGCTGATATTTACCAACAGGCGCAAATCCTTAGCGAATTACCCAAAAGTTTATTGGCAGTAGAATTTTTTCGGGAAGCCGCTACCATGATTATGTTGCTTAGTATCGCTCTTGTGGCAGTTAAATCTTTACGAGAGCGTTGGGCCATATTTCTCTGGGCTTTTGCTATTTGGGATATTTTCTACTACATTGGTTTATGGGCAACAGTTCGCTGGCCTTCATCACTATTAACTCCGGATGTTCTTTTCTTGATTCCAGTCCCATGGTTTTCCCAGGTGTGGTTTCCTATACTCATAAGTGCGCTTACTATGGCTACTGTTGTCATTACAAGAAAAGATATTAAAATCCATTCTTAATCCGATTCGGAAGCCGCCAAAGAAAAACTTGTCATGCCGGAGGCAGATCCGCCTCTGGCGGAAAACTGTCGGCAAATCACAGTGAAGGGTCGGTGGCTGGGGTTCTGGCCCTTTTGATTCTTTCAAATTCAAGCGCCTTGTTTTGATAATAAGAAACAGTTTCTCTTAAAAGAGAGAGGTCTAGAGTTTTATCTCCCTCTCCCGCTGACTTTTCCACTACAAAGATTTCTCCTTTATCTATTTTTATAAATATAAAAATACTTGAGACAATAACCAAAATAGTAAGAATTATCGTTGAGACAAAAATAATTTTCCAGTCCGCCTCGGGACTGGTGCCGAAGCCGAATTTTTTAAAAAATATTCGTGGATCTTCCATAATTAATCAAATGAGTGGAGAGCAAGAGTAATTTTTAAGCGCCAGACGGTTTCTTCTCTAACGAAACTTGACTCATCTATCATAACCCGATAGGGCAAGTTCTCCATGGCGCGAAGGAAAGAAAGAGTCGGAGCCCAAGAACCTTGAGTTTCCATCGTGATACGGACTATGTTTGGTTCTATAGCTTTCTTATCTTCTATTTTTCCAACAGACAAAATGTTGGTATCAAGACCAAGCACCCGGCCCGTCTCTTCAATCTTCTCTATCAGAGGCACGAGCTTGTCGCCGGAAAAAACAAGCTTATCAAAGGCCGCCAAATCCTTATCGGCATTATTTTGTATGGCCTTAATAGACCGAACCAACATTGATTCTTCGGTAGCGCTATCCACGGCGTTAAGAAGTTGGGAGGTTTCCCTGTTTTTAGCCTGTATGCTGTAGATGCCAAAGCTTAAAACGGCAAAGAGTATAAGCGAGATGAGTGAAAGCACTATGAGAAAGAATTTGGAGTTGTTGGTGGTCATGGTTTTTTGGCTGG
>CAYIUL010000029.1:1754-6349 GCA_964366725.1 uncultured Candidatus Saccharibacteria bacterium
ACTATCCATGATTCTTGAACGTTCAAGCACTTCATTCTGACGGGCATTTGAGAGCACATAAGACGGCAGAAGTCCTATTATTCCTGTGATAAACACCAGAATAAGCGCGAGAAGCATGACAATAGTCCGGCGCAGAACATATTCATGCGCCACTTTTTGCCTCTCTTCGTCTGTAAGCAGTTTAAACATATTTTATTTGCCGCTAGACAGAACCAAGCCTATGGCCGAAGCATATTCAAGAGACTCATCAAATGACAGATTCGGGACATTTCCTTGGGAAACAGACACATTCTGCCATACATCCGCCAACGCGTACGGAATTTCACTTTCACTCATAAGTTTATCAACAAAATCTTTTTTACTTGCCCCAAAGCCGCATAAAATTATATTCTCTATCTTCTCTCCCGGACGGGCATTCCAGAAAGCCAGCACTTTGTGCATTTCCGCCTTCAGGTCATTGAGACTCGGATAAGAATCACCCTCTCCAATACTATAAGCCGGCGTGGTATTGAACTGCACCACCTCTTCTTCTACCACATAGAAACCAGTTTTCTTCCGGGAGAGATTGATGATGAGATTTGACCTTTTGTCTCCGCGACGAATGAGCGCTCGGGCAATGGCCTGTGGCTCAATATCAAAAGAAATGGGAGTGATGCCGGCCGATTCAAAAAGTGCCGTGTAAGCATTAACGATATTTTTTGGCAGGACAGTGACAGCCAGCTTAATTTCGTTAGCATCCGGCACTTCGCCGATGATTTCAAAATCAAAGACCGAGTCAGCCAGAGAAACGGGCGCATTTTCTTCAACGATGAAAGCCACGGCGTCACGCAGTCCCTCGGAAGGCACCTTTTCAATACTGGTGGTAAAGAGATAGGCTTTCTCTTCCGGCAAGCTCGCTCTGGCATAACGGATACCATAATGCGAAGCGAGTTTTTTCAAAATGGGAACGAGTCCGGCGGAGTTTCTAATCAAACCGGCCTCAACCGCTCCTTGAGGGTTATTCTCTTTGCTTAGATGCGCTAATTCAAATCCGTTTCCGGAAATCTCTCTCCGCAGTTGCACAAACTTGGTATCGCTATCTGTGACGGCAATACCGGTAGTTGAAAGCAGAAGAAACTCGGGCGCGGGAAAAAGGTCAAGAAAAGTTCTTTGCTTTCTAGCAACAATCATATCCATAATTATACCTTACTATCTACTGTTTAATGTTTACTATCTAAGTAACTCTTGAGAATCAGGGCCGCGGCGGAAGCGTCGGTCATTTCGGTTTGGCCTTGGAGTCGTCTCGCCTCAACGGTAGTTAAAACTTCCGGATGAGAAATCACTTCCACGCCGCGCTTTTCAAGTTCTTTTTTAAATTCTTCTATCTTTTTTTGAATCGGATTGATACTGCCATCCAAATTTCTTGACTCGCCTATAATAATTTTCCCGGCTTTTTCCTTATCTTTCAGTGCCAAAATTTTTGTCAGCAGAGTTTCGTCGTTCGGCCAAACAGCGCGTGGCAAAGCAAAGTGCCCAGTTTCGTCCGTGGAAGCAATACCCACGCGTTTCTCCCCGTAATCTATGGCCATGAGTCTCATTAGTTTAATTATAGTATAATCCCGTGATTGGAGGGTTCGCCTAATCGATTAAACTCTCATAATTTAGAGAGGGTCCGCTCGACTCTTAAAAACCGGCGTTGGTAGAAATTGGATCAAAAATAATGTAAGAATAGAGTAATTCTTAGCACCGCGGAGGCGTGCCGGAGTGGTTGATCGGGATAGTCTTGAAAACTATTATATCCGTAAGGGTATCAGAGGTTCGAATCCTCTCGCCTCCGCGGTGCTTGGAATGCTAAAAAGTTCCCCGCCACTAGACTGGCGGGTCCGCCAATCCGGGTGGCGGAGAATCTCACCTCCTCCGCCCGATTTGGAATTAGGTTTTGCCTGCCAAAAGTGAGTACGCCAATCCAGAAGGCAGAAAACAAATCGGCTCGCCTATCCGCCTCTGGAGGAAACCATATTTTGGAAGGGCAAAAGCAAAGCCTCGCACCGAGCTTTGCTCTGGTGCGTGGGAAATTTTTTCATCTTAATTTTTTCTCAAGAAGCGGTCAAAAGCCGCTTCTTGACATTTTATACAGTTAATGCTATTACAGACAATTATCGGAATCCATACGTCCGATAGCGCTACCACAGGTGTGGTAGCAGAATCGAAACCTTGAAAACGGAGGATTTGAGCAATGAAGACCACGAAGTGTTTTCTCACGCTGTTCGTTGTCCTGGTCATGACGGCCGCTTGCAGCAGGGAGGAATATCACCCTGTCACGCTTGGTCGCATCAGTCCCAGCGACGGACAAATCCGGGTCTCTGGGATCCCCACCCAGAACTTGCTAGGCGACAACTGGGGGCGAGGAAAGGGTCAGCTGAAACTCACGATCGAGAACGACCAGAAAGACAACAATGGCCGTTCAACTGAGTGGTTGGACGCTGACACCTACACAGTCGGACCTAACAAGGAGCAAGTGGTCATCGAAGCACACAAGCTCATCGACGAGGCCGTTAAGCAGAAACGGCCGATCGAGCTCTACGGGAAGTATCACTTCCAGGCGCCGGTTGACAACCGGTCGGGTGCCTTCATTGTCCTGATCCTGCACAAAGTCAAGGTCGCCGATCAGTTCTTCGCATTCCAATGACAGGCCGACGAACGTCCCGTCAAACCCGAGCCCCTTAGAGAACGGAATTTCTCTCTGGGGCTCGTTTCATTTTTATGCGAGAATTTGCCGCCAAAGCCAGCTAATTTTTCAATAATTTTAAATTGAAAAATTAGCTGAATTGAGTTATACTTAACTCAATTAAAAACTTGTCATACCAGAGGTAGATCCGCCTCGGGCGGAAAATTGTTAATGCTCTCGAAATAGCAAGAACCATTCTTGCTAAACATTCTTGCTAAACACACTCCCTCTTCTTATGCACCTAGCACATTCTTGAAAATAATGATGATACTGTGAGATGAGAACAATAGCGCATGATTTTCAGAAAGATTATAATACCGCCATATGACGGAAGAACTTAGTGTTGTTGGACCAAATAAGGGGTTTGAAGATATCAAGCATATTGATGAGGATGGTGTTGAATACTGGACGGGCAGAGAGTTATTCCCCTTGCTCGGTTATGCCACTTGGCAAGCCTTTGATGAGCTCATTATCCGAGCCTCTGGGGCGGCTCTGGTTAGCGGACAAACCGTTGAAAACCATTTTAGCCAGTTGACTAAAATGGTGGATATAGGGTCTGGTAGTAAGCGTCCAGTAAAGGATTGGAAATTGGACAGATATGCTTGTTACCTCATAGCTCAAAACGGCGACCCTAAGATACCTCAAATTGCTATAGCCCAGACCTACTTTGCAATTCAAACTAGAAGACAGGAGATTTTTGACATATTACCCGATGCTGAAAAGAGGCTGTTCATTCGAGGAGAAGTATCGAATGAGAATAAAAAACTTTTCAAGACCGCAAGCCAAGCAGGAGTTTCTCATTTTGGACTCTTTAATGATGCAGGTTATAAAGGCTTGTATGGAGTAGCTCTTTCGGAAGTTGAAAAGAAAAAAGGAATAAATAAGGGAGAGTTACTTGATAGAGCTGGGTCAACCGAACTAGCCGCTAACCTTTTCAGAATCACACAAACCGAAGAGAAGTTGAGGAAAGATAACGTTAAGGGGCAATACCCAGCTATGAATACCCACAATATGGTTGGTGGTAAGGTCAGGCAAACTATAAAAGATATTGGAGGAGCATTGCCAGAAAATCTCAGAGCAGAAAGGCATATACGAGAAGTTAAAAAAGAAGTTAAACTTTTAGAAAAACAATCTCAAAAAGCCATTAAAGCTGACAATAAAACAAAACGAAAGAAATAAGCTATGAAAGTAGCAAGAACTGGTTTTGCTAGACCCACCGCCAAATGGGAAACATGATACAATTTCTGTATCTATGCCACGACCGTCATTTAAAATAGAATGGGACGCTCACGAGTATGAGCATAAGGAAAGGAGTTCGGACTGGTTCTGGGCAGTGGGTATCGTCTCCGTTTCTTTGACTATCGCCGCTATTATTCTTGGCAACATTATTCTCGGCATTTTGATACTCATCAGTACTTTTACCCTTTCGCTTTTTGCCAATCGCCCGCCAAATACCCTTCGCGTAGTAGTGGACGAGAAAGGTATTACCAGAGGCAGAATCCGTTATCCGTATGCCACTTTGGAATCTTTTTGGATAGACACGGAGCACCCGCATAAAAAAATTATTCTGCGGTCCGAGAAAATGTTCATGCCTCTTATCATTGTGCCACTCGGCGACGAGGCCGATATAGAACAACTCCACGAAAATATTTCACAATTCCTGCCCGAAGAATTCCACAGTCTTCCTTTTGTTGAGAGAATCCTTGAATACTTAGGTTTCTAAATATAAAAAGGAGGGTGCGCGCAAACACCCTCCCTTGCCGCTGTATTCCTCCTTTCTCAAAATGAACCTCAAGATAGCGTCATGTCACGTGACGCCTCCACGACAACTACCCATATTGATAATACCACTTTTAAATTTCTATAAAAGTAAAACTGTGGATAAAAA
>CAYIUL010000030.1:0-6315 GCA_964366725.1 uncultured Candidatus Saccharibacteria bacterium
GTTTCCATCCGGAAGCCAATTGGGCCTCCGATGCGTTGAATACAAAAATGACCTTTTTGTCTGTCAGCAGCTCAAGCGGAGGAAGGTTTTTGTCTTTTTTCTCATTCCTTTTTTCTTTGGTCTGAAGGTCGGCCAGCCCGAGTTCTGTTTGAATTATTTCTATATCATCCGCCGGATCTACTCGGTTGTAAATATGGTGAATAATGCTTGCCCCGCCCCAAGCCCGCCCCTGATCTGCCGGTGAGGCAGATTGGCGGTCAGCGGATAAGCTTGGGGCGGGGTCTTCAAAAACCCGGACCACGTGGGCGATAGCGTCCACCTCTCTGATGTTGGCCAGAAATTTGTTTCCCAGCCCTTCGCCCTGGGCGGCGCCTTTGACTAAACCAGCGATATCAAAAAAATCAATGGTGGTATAAATTTTCTTTTTTGAGTTAGACATTAGGGCCAGAGCATCTACTCTTTCGTCGGGCACGGCGACAACGCCCACATTCGGGTCGATGGTGGTAAAGGGGTAGTTCTGAATGTCCACCTGCTTGTTGGTCAGGGCTTTGAACAGAGTCGATTTGCCGACATTGGGCAAGCCCACAATTCCTATAGATAACGGCATGGCTTTATGACTATATTATAATTTTCTACTTTTGACAAAGTATCAAAGTTATGTATAATCTATTACAAGCTCCTTAAAAGGCGACAAACGTCTTACCAAGGCCAGATAAACTGGCTGTGGTTTTAGGGGCTGGGAGTTGGTTATGGTTGGTCTCATCCTTGTGTTTTTTCTGGGTAATTTCGCAACAATGGTGTGTTTTGCAGGTATCGGATACACCAGGAACGAGATGGAATTCGTTCAGGTCTCATCGACCTTGGTCGGATTGCTGTCAGCTGTTTCGATGCAGGCTGTCCGGTTCTATCTCGAGCTGCGACGGCTTCGGGCGATGAAGGACTTCTTCTGGGGCTGGTTCGCCGGTGAGAAGCAGAAGCTTCAGTCAGTCGTCAACGAAGCTCTGGCTTACCATGCGGGGGCGGTCAAGGCCCATTCCGAATCACTGATCCGGCTTCAGCAGGACGGATTGCGGGCGGAAGAGAACCCGAACTGCGATGCTACGGATGAGGAGGGGCTTGGAAAAACATTCGACTATGTGAGGTCTCGTCTCATGAGGGATTTCCGAAGATCGCAGGCACGATTCTACTGCGCCTACGATCAAATCAAGCTGTTTGCTGGCATGCTCCGAGTCAAGGTGAGAGACCGGAGCTGGAAGGCCTACGTCGGCGAGCCGGAGGTTGACGCCAAGTAGGACGGGACACAGGGCCTAAAGCCCGCGGGCACGGAACATCGTGCCCATTTTTTTTATTTCAATTTCTTTTCTGCTTTCTTAATATCTTCGGGACGGTTTACTTGGAGCCACTTTTTCATCACGACTCCCTTGATGGGTATATCTTTTGCGGCTTTCAGTATGGTCTGCGGCAGGCCGTATTCTCCGTTCGATAACTTTACAGGTTTGTATTTGAATATCCTCGAATCTATCACATAAGCCCCGGTTGATACGAGTATACCCGTTTTCATTTGTCTGGCTGTCGGGTAAAGCGCCTGGATTATATATCCCTTTTTGTCCAAAACCATGTTCAAATATTTTGGGGACGGCGGCAGAGTTTTGGCAAGACCGAATGCCCAGGGGAATCGGATTAGTTTTTCGAGCTCCTTTTTGGAATAAAGGTCGTCTCCGTATAAAACGAGGAATTTTTCTTTTCCTAAATACTTCTTTGTTTTCCAGACGGCCGTTGCGGTGCCGGTGAGTTTTTGTAGTTCAATGTATTTGATTTTGCGCCCCCTGTATTCTTTGCCGATATGTTTTTTTATCTGTTCTCCCAAGTGTCCTATAACCAAATATACCTCTTTGACCGAAGAGGGCAGAGAATCGAGCGTGTATTCGATTATGGGCTTGCCGGAAACTTTTATAAGCGCCTTCGGCGTTGTCTTGGTTAATTCTCCGAAACGGGTTCCTTTTCCGGCGGCAAGAATTATGGTTTTCATTTATTTAAAAAGGGGACTAAGCCCCTTGTCCCTCGAACTCTATCAGAGGAGGATTTGTAAGTTTGCCGTAGATAGGCCTCGGGTGGTTCCAGTATTGAAGATATATGTGGACAAGTTTCAGTTGCGCCGGATATATTCCCTCCCTCATCATTTCCATTTCTTCCGGAGTGAAGAATCTGCACGCCACTATTTCTTTGCCATCTGCTTTGGGATAGCCAAACCAGCCCCTCGCTTCGAACAACACAACGAGCCCGTAGCGCTTGATGAGCGTGAACTGGCCGACTTGCCTTAAGGTTGCCACTCGGCTGATCCCCGTTTCTTCCAGCAGTTCGCGTCTGGCGGCGTGGATAACGATTTCGCCTTGCCTTACGCCGCCGCCCGGCAAAGACCATTTTCCTTCGCCGTAGCCATGCTTTACCAACAGGATGGATTCGTGCTCAGCCATTACTACAAACGCGCCGTCTCGAAGGTCTCTCGGTTCTCCCAAAGTTTCTCCTTGGTTCAAAGAACAATGGATATAGTATAATTGAAAAGTTATGGAAAGCAATAATTTATTACGGGATGTCAGAGAAGTTCCGAAAGACAAAAAACTCATAGTATTTGACCTTGATGGCACGCTGACCGAAAGTAAGGCGGATATGGGCCAAGAGATGTCCTCGCTTCTCGCCAGATTGCTTAAGACAAAAAAGATCGCAGTGATCGGGGGAGGCAAATACAACCTATTCAAAGTTCAACTGCTGGATAAACTCTCCATACCCGCAGGTTCAATGGAAAACCTCTTCCTGTTCCCGATGACAGCAACCGCTTTTTACAAATATGGCGGTAGCGGCTGGTTGGAGATATATAACCAAGAGCTTACCCGGGAAGAAAAAGAACGGGTATTCTCCGCTTTTGAAAAGACATTTTCCGAATTGGGTTATAAACATCCCGACAAAATATACGGGGACCTGATAGAGGCCAGGGGAGCCGAAATAACTTTCTCGGCTCTTGGCCAGGATGCCCCGCTTGAGCTTAAAGAAAAATGGAACAAAGATAATCCCGAGATCAGGTCTAAAATGGAGGAATTGCTGCAAAAACTTCTTCCCGATATGGAAGTTAAAATAGCCGGCCTTACCTCGATTGATGTAACCAGAAAAGGTATTGATAAGGGCTATGGTATTCAGCAAATTAAAAAATGCCTGAATGTTTCATTGGACGATATGCTTTTTGTGGGCGATGCCTTTTTCAAAGAAGGCAACGATGAGGCCGCTCTAAACACAGGCGTATTGTGCTTCGAGGTCAAAGGACCGGAGGATACAAAAAGATTGATCGAGTATCTTATCAAACAAGTCCCATCTTCTTCTTAACCTCACTGAGTGTTTTGCTGGCGAGGGAGCGAGCTTTTTCTTCGGACTTTTCAAGTATGTCCAAAACCATTTTCGGGTCATCTTCGAATTCTTTTCTCCTCGTCTGGAAGGGTTTAAGGAACTTCACCACCACTTCGGCAAGGTCGTTCTTGAAATCCACATATGACTTGCCGGCATATTTATCCTCGATCTGTTTTAAGTTTTTGATCTCAGGAGAAAGCAAAGCGTAAATTTCCATAAGATTAGTGATCCCGGGCTTGTTCTCATAATCGGCGGTTACTTCTTTCCCCGAATCGGTGGTTGCTTTTTTAATTTTATCTCTTACGGCGTCTGGATCGTCTGAAAGGGCAATGCCTTCGTCACCAGTTTTGGACATCTTTTTTGTCGGGTCTTGGAGGGATAAGATGTTTGAGCCTTGAGTGAGGTACGGTTTTATCGGTTCAAATGTTTCTCCAAATAGGTAATTAAACTTTTTTGCTACTTCGTTGGCTATATCTATGTGTTTTAGTTGTTCCTCACCGGCTGGTACCAGATTGGATTTATAAAGCAAAATGTCCGAGGCCATTAACACCGGATAATCAAGAATGCCCATGTTGTTTTTCCAACTCTTGGCCTTTGGGTTATCTGATTTTTCCACTTGATCCTGCTTTTCTTTATATGTTGGCAGACGGTCCAACCAGCTGACGGGGGTAATGGTGTTGAAGAGCCAGGCAAGTTCGGTGTGCTGGGGGACTTTGGACTGGCGGATGAGCAGGGCTTTATTGGGGTCGACTCCCGCGGCAAGGTAGTCCAGCGCAGTATCCATAACTTGTTCTCGGTATGTTTTAGGATCGTAAGGGGTCGTAATGCCGTGATAATCAACCACGGCAAAAATGGCCTGGTCGGCTTTATGTTGAAGGTCTATCCAATTCTTGATGGCACCCAGATAGTTACCAAGGTGTAATTTTCCACTCGGTCTGATGCCGGAGAATACTTTTGTCATTTTTTAATTATACCTCAATGAGGACGGGCAATACCATCGGCCTTCGCTCTGTTTTCTGGAACAGAAATAACCCGATCTGGTTCCTGATGGCGTCTTTAAGGTAGGCGAGGTTTGTTTCTTGTCCCGCCGATTTGTTCTCTACAATGAATCTTATCCTCTTTCTGACCTGGGACAAAAGCTCCTTATTCTCTTTTAGATATACGAATCCCCTGGAAATAATGTCGGGACTGCCCCGAACCTGACCCGTTTTCGAGTCAATAAGCGCGATGATGACGAACATGCCGTCCTCGGCCAGTATCTGCCTGTCCCTTAAGACGACGTTTCCCACGTCGCCGATGCCAAGCCCGTCAACGAAAACGTAATCAGACGGCGCTTTTGCCTTATCGAACCACCATTTGTCTTTTTCCACGTTGATTATGGTCCCATTGTCCGCGATTATGACGTTCTCTTCCGGAATGCCTTCTTCCTGGGCCATTAAGCCGTGGTTGACCATCATTGAGTATTGGCCGTGGATAGGAAGCATGAATTTGGGTTTGATCAAGCGGATCATTTGTCTTAAGTCCTCTTTATTTCCATGTCCTCCGGTATGGACGTCAAGCATCTGGTAGTTGAAGACCTTGGCCCCGTTCCTGTATAACTGGTCTTTCAGAAATTGAACGCTGACCTCGTTTCCGGGGATAACCGAAGACGAGAAGATGTAAGTATCGTTCTTTGTCGTTCGCAAGTGGCGGTGTTCTCCGTTGGCAATTCTCATCAGAACGGCATTTCCTTCTCCTTGGGCTCCAGTGACGCAAGCGACGACCTTTTCTTTGGGGTAATCGTGGACCTCATCCATGCTTATCTGGGTGCCCTTATTTATTTTTAAGTAGCCGAACTTTTTACATATTTCGACATTAGTTTTCATTGAGTATCCGTCAAACACCACTTTTCGTCCGAATTTTTCCGCTATCGTGATTACTTGCTGGATCCTGTTGATAAGCGAGGCGAAAGTTCCAAGAATGATCATTCCGGTCGCTTCGCGAAAAAGCTTCTCCAGGTTGGCCGTAACGTCTTGTTCGGATAAGGAATGCCCTTCTTTCTCGGCTCCGGTCGAGTCGGACATCAGCACCAGCACCCCTTCTTCCGCGAGTTTCTTCATTTCGTCAATATCCGCCGGCAGGTCATTTACCGGCGTATCGTCAAACTTAAAGTCGGAAGTGTGGACAATATTGCCGACCGGCGTCTTTATGATAATTTCAAGGTCGTCGGGGATAGAGTGGTTTATCCTTAAGACCTTAACCGCCAGCTTATCGCTTATTTTTATTTCATCCCCGGCTTTTATTTCGTTTATTTCCAGAGGTTTTTGGAACTTAAAATCCTCCTGCCGCTTAAGAAGGATCGCTTTGGTCAAAGGAGCGGCATATATGTCCGGATCGCCTATTCTGTCTCTTATGAACGGCAAAGCGCCGATGTGGTCCATGTGGCCGTGCGTGAAGAACATGGCTTTGACCATATCTTTTTTGTCGTCAAGATACCCGGCGTTGGGAATTATAAAATCAATACCGGGCATATCTTCTCGCGGGAACCTTACGCCGGCGTCGATCAATATGATCTCGTTGTCATATTGGACGGCCGACATGTTCCGGCCAACCTCACCGAGACCTCCGAAATGGATTATCTTCAGGCCGCCTGTTTGAGCGACTCGAGCGTGGTCTTCCGGAGAACCCTCGTGGTGGCCCTGCTGGAGGACCCGCACTTTTCTTATAAGCGGCTTTTGCCAGCGCCTGTCGCCTAAACGAGGGGCGCGTCTGCCCCTTGAACGCGCAGGCCTGTTTTCGGCCTGCGGCTCGCCCGAATGACTCGGTCGGTCGGGTTTTTCTTTGTTTTTTTGAGTTATCATATTTTTTATAATGTCGAAGTGTGGGCGAGGGGAGATTTGAACTCCCACGGACTTGCGTCCATACGGCCCTGAACCGTAC
>CAYIUL010000031.1:0-6007 GCA_964366725.1 uncultured Candidatus Saccharibacteria bacterium
CTCGCAGTCGGCATCTTTCATTCCTTCCGGCTTTGGATGTTTTTTGGCCAACGCCTCAAAACAAAGAGTACCGTATCTCCCGTACTGCTCAAGAAGAAAATCGGCTATCATGCGATACTTTCCCTCTTGGGGAGTTCCCCTGATAACTTCGGGAATAAAGTAAGCATTTGGCCTATCAAAGTTTTGATATCTCGTAGACCTTTCTTGATCGTCCCATAACTGCTCGTCTTCGAGCTCAAAGGCCACGATCTCGGAAACATTCTCAACCGATAGTGGAATGTGGGCATTGTCAGCGATGGATTTATGACCATACCCAAAATAAAAGCTGTCCAAAAATCCAGATGCTTTTTCGTTCGTGATCTTTAAGATGCTCTCTTTAATTGAGAGCCGAGAACGCGAGTACATCGCGTACGCATAAGCAAGCACTTCCGGCGGCCAGCCGGCAAGAGCGATAACTTCAGACATCAATGCTCCTTATTGTAAAAAAGCTGGTTCAGAGAGATTATCATGAAATAAAAAACAAAAAAAGGGCGTGTCAGCCCTTTTGGTGTATTTGAACAATCCCTATTTCCGTCGTCGCGTCGGCCTCAACGACAACAGTGTCGCCGTGCTTTATCTTCTGGGTGGCATTGCCTGTTCCAACCACACAGGGCAGGTTCTTTGCTCTGGCCATGTTGGCCGCATGAGAGGTTTTGCCGCCATGATCCGTAACAACGGCAATTGCCTTATCAAAGTATATGGCCAGTTCGGGACTTGCAAAAGATGTAACCAAGACCATGCCTGAAGACAGTTTTTCTACGGGGTTGTCCAAAGAAACGACATAGGCCTCGCCTGTTACGGTTCCGCTGCATGCCGCTATGCCCCTGACTTCGTTTTTACCCAAATCTTTAGCTGCTTCTCTTTTCCGCCAGCCGGTCTGGCTCCAGGGTTCAACGCGGGGTCGTGGGTCAAAAACTTTGCCCAATCGCCAACTTCGTTCGTAACCAATGCCTGCCTGAACAAAGCATCTTTCCTGTCCTCGTTGGCAAAACAGGCCTTGATCCGTTTCATGATGTCGGACAGCTTCAGTCCTGTCTTCTTAGCCATACTTTTTCCTTTTCAAGCAACTACAGTTTTGAACTTTTAATAGAAAAGCAAAAATCTGTCTATGTTGATAACCCCGCCTTGGCGGGGTTGAGTTCTTCACTTAATTTCTATCCCCATTGATCTTGCAGTACCTTCAACAATACGCATAGCACTTTCTACGTCATTGGCGTTCAGGTCGGCCATTTTCTGTTCCGCTATCTGTCGGACCTGGGCTTTTGTGACTTTGCCGGCTTTAGTTTTATTGGGAACCCCTGAACCCTTTTCGATTCCGGCGGCAACCCTTAAAAGATAGGCAGCCGGAGGGGTGCGCAACTTAAAATCAAAGGTTCTGTCCTCATAAATATTAATCTCAACAGGAACAACCTGGCCGGCCTTGTCCTTGGTAGCCTCGTTTACCTGCTGCATGAACTGCTGAAGGTTGATACCGTGAGGCCCGAGCGCTTGTCCTATTTTTGACGGTTCAAGCGCGCCTGCGGTTACCTGAATTTTCACCTTTGTCTTTATTTTTTTAGCCATGTTTGTTTAGAAATTAGAAATTAGGATTTAGAAATTGGAGAATTAGATTTTCTTTATCTGAAGAAAATCTAATTCGACTGGGGTCTCTCTTCCGAAAATGGTCACTAATACTTTTAGACGGCCTCTTTCGGCGTCAACCTCGGACACTTTTCCATCAAAATCCTTGAACGGCCCGTCGGTTATTTTTACCCTGTCGCCCACAGAGACGTCAATCTTATATTTTGGCTCCTCTACGCCCATTCTCTTCATAAGAACTTCCATCTCGGAGCTGGCCAGGGGCGTGGGAACAGTTCCCGCGCCGATAAACCCCGTAACATTCGGAGTGTTCCTGACAACATACCAGGAAGCGTCGTCCACGACCATCTCAACAAGAACATATCCCGGATATATTTTTTCCTCGATGGTCTCCCTTTTGCCGCCCTTTATCCGTATCTTCTTTTCTTTCGGGACTAGCACATTAAATATCCTGCCCTCAAAGCCGAGGGACTCTATTCTTTGCTTAAGGTTTCTGGCTACATTGTCTTCGTAGCCGGAATAGGTATGGATGGCATACCAATGTTTTTCCCCTGTTTCAACTTGCTTGGGCATATTATCTAATTAAAAATTTATTGACCAGGAATTCGTAAAAAACGTCCAAGACCCCCAGGATCACGGCAAAAAATAAACTCACTCCGATAACAATAACGGTATATATGACTGTCTGTTTTCTTGTCGGCCAACTGACCTTGGCCAGTTCAACCCTTACCTCTTTTAAAAAAGTGAGTATTTTATCCATTGAAAAGGTATTTAAAAACGCCCGCAGGCGCACTTATTCTGCCTTAATAATATCAAAAGCCATCTAATTGTCAACTGTCTTCTTTTGAACATCCGAGGCGGACAAATAACCGGACCTGAAGTTGTATTTGAGATTCTCCAAAAAACTTAACCCGTCGTCTGGATAGAGCTTGTTCGGGGTGGCGTTTTTATAATCAAAGATGCCCTCGCCTTTAAGATTTTCTACTGCCGGATGATATGGGTCGCCCTCCACTTCAACCCTATTGGAACCGTCTTCTTCCATCTTGAAAGTGGCGATCTTTTTTTGTTTCGCCTCGGAATCCAGCTCGAATAGGTCCACAAAATACATTAGTGTCATGCGTTTATTGTTTTCTTGTCTAAAATCATGCGGGCGCGTTCCCGGGCGCGATTGAGCACGTCGATCATCTCTTTTTCTTTTGCCCGGTTTAAAAAGGCCTGCGAACCCGCATAAAATCTATCTATGGCGGTCAATATTTCCGGGGTTAGGTTCGTTAATCCCTTTTTTATAGCGGTATCTAATATGTCCCTCCTGTCGAGATAGGAAAGCAGCATGTGGTGGTCGTTGTTTATAAGCCAAAGCTTTTGGAGCTTCTCGTCTATCAGGAAATTTTCCTTTCTGCGGTCGCGGCTGTCCAGAATATAGTCGAAGACCGCGGCCTTTAAAAGTTCCTGCGGCTGCACCGCGTCTTCCCAGGTTTTGTAGTACAAAGCCGGCTTTGCCCCCGTTATAAGCTGCGTAAGCAATCCGGGCTGATCGTTTATGGGCCGGGCTGCTACTGCCGGAACTAAACCAAATCCTAAAAGATGGTCAACCCAAAATACGGCCAACTCGAGAGAACTGGCCGCCGGAGAAAAAATGGCCTTATTGCCGTCTTGAAAAGTCACCATCGCGGTGACAGCGCTGCCGCCCAACGGCGTTGTTTCGATTATGTCGCCCTTCTCAAGAATTCCGCTAAAGTCCACCCCGGGACTTGGCGGGACCTCAAACATATTTTCACTCATATAGGCAGGTAATTAATCCAAGTATATCTTAAACGTCGAGATTCTGCACCGATTTGGCGTGGGTCTGGATGAATTTCTTTCTGGGCAGGACGTCCGAACCCATAAGAATATCGAATATCTTGTCGGCTTCCGAAGCGTCTTTTATTTTCACCTGCAAAAGTACGCGGTTAGCGGGATCAAGAGTGGTTTCCCAAAGTTGTTCCGGATTCATTTCTCCCAAACCCTTATAGCGCTGAATGGAAACACCGCTGATCTTCTCCTCCTGCGCTAAAGCTTCGGAGGACAGGTCCTCGTCGACAACCTCTTGACCGTCGTTTCCGTCAACAGCGGTAACTTCCCAATCGCCATTTCGCTTTGGTTTAGCTTTTGCTTTTCCGGCCTGGCTGTCTCCAATCGCCTTTCTAAGTTCGGAGAGTATTTTTTCCTTTTCGGGTTCGCCATAGGCATAACTTATCTTGCTTCCTTTTTGTATCTTATACAAAGGTGGCTGGGCAATATAAAGATATCCGTCTTCAATTATCTTTGGAAAATACCGGTAGAACAAAGTTAAAAGTAAAGTTCTTATGTGTGCACCGTCAACGTCGGCATCGGTCATAATGACTATTTTATGGTAGCGAAGCTTATTGATGTCGAACTCCTCCGCTATTGCGGTGCCAAGGGCAATGATCAATGCCCTGATCTCCTGGTGAGCCAGCATTTTATCAACCCGGGCTTTTTCCACGTTCAAGATCTTGCCCTTTAGCGGCAAAATAGCTTGAGTTTTTCGGTTGCGGCCCTGTTTTGAACTGTTATGAACAAATACACCGCTTGCCAACGCAAAATTATGAGTCTCTGGCACCTCAATATCGTATACGCCTATTTTCTCTGCAAGTTTCTCAACTCTTGTTACTTTGTGATTATAATTCTGAACCGCCTCTTGAACTTTTTCGCGATTGCCGTCAAAAAACCTGTCAGAAAAAGTGCGCAGGCTTAAGGCGTTTTTGTTTTTAGTTTCCACTCTCTCCTTGTCATATTTACCTAAAGAATTATCTCGTTCCCAAATCTGCTTCAGTAACTTTAGAGAGTTTTCAAAATAAGTTTTGTCATATGCAACCCTTCTTTTTGCCCTAAATTCGGAAGTCCACTGTTTTTTAGTTTCTTCACGTCTCCAAAATAATAATTCGGGATCCTGCCATTGTTTTTTAGCGTCAACGGAGCGCCACTCTATATCTTCTGGGTGGTTTTCATAATAAACCCTTGTGCGTTCAGATTGCGCTTTTCTGTTTTTGAGGTTGCTCCAGTATTGTTTCTGTTGCTCATTCAGAAGGCGGTTGTTGCTGTTTCGATAGTTAGCGTTTGAGTTATAGAACTCCAGAAACTTTGAGGTCATAAAATTTTTATATTCTTCATTTTCCCATTGTTTCTTGGCCCTTTTACTTAATAAATCTCTGATTTTAAGCATGCCCCCCCTAATCTTCTCCTTAAATTCTGGAGTTTGGCGGATTTTTCTAAGCTTCTCTAAAACTTCCGGACTTCTCAATACGGTATCTGCTATTTCTTGGTGAATTTTTAGGTGTTCTTCTTTTGAAAGACGAATTAAATTGTTTGGATTATTATTGAGTTTATTAAAATCTTTATGATGCCTGTGCGGACCGGCGTTTTCGCCATACACACTTTTTCTTAAATTATATTGGTCGGAAAGAACGTGTGTAAAAATCCATCTTGAGTCCCTGTTGTCAAAAACAAGTTCATATCCCTTTATGGTTATCCTCCTGCCAATCTTAGAAAGTTGTCGGTACAAAGGCATTAAAGAGTCGTTGGAATTCAAATATCGAGCTTCTTTATAACTTCCATCGCGCAACATAAATTTATGATCTGGAGTACAAAATATCTCTTCGTTGTTATCTAGAACAACCTTAACAACTTCTGCATTCTTTTTAGTAATTCTTGGATTCCAAATAGGAGCAATCGCTATGTGGCCATTTTTATCAATCGTATAGCAAAAATTTTGTTTTCCTTTTTTAGATTCTTCAACTAACTGCTTAAAAGATAGGTTCCTGCCGTCAACAAGAGCAATTTTCGTATCGCCAGAAAAGCACCCGCCGGCGCTGTCGCCCTCAACAATAAAAAGCTCGGATTCGGACGCGTCCCGGCTCGAGCAGTCCGCCAGTTTGCCCGGAAGGGTCATGCCCTCAAGGGCCCCTTTGCGTAAAACCGTCTCGCGGGCCGCTTTGGCCGCAAGCCGGGCTTTAGAAGCCAAAAGGACCTTTTCGAGTATGGAGCGGGCGTCGTTTGGATTTTTGTCGAGCCAATCGGCGAATTCCGTATTGATAACGGCTTCAACGGCGGTTCTGGCTTCCGTGTTTCCGAGTTTGGCTTTGGTCTGGCCCTCAAACTGAAGTTCTTGCGATTTGATCTTTACCGAAATAACGGAGGTCAGACCTTCTCTGACGTCATCTCCGGAAAGGTTGTCGTCTTTCTCTTTAAGAAATCCGTTCTTCCTCGCGTAATCGTTTAAAGTCCTGGTAATGGCTGCCTTGAATCCGGTAAGATGCGTCCCGCCTTCAACGGTATGTATATTGTTGGCAAAACTGATCTCGTGGCTTTCCAACTCGTCGGTGTATTGAAG
>CAYIUL010000032.1:0-5868 GCA_964366725.1 uncultured Candidatus Saccharibacteria bacterium
TGGTATTTTATTCTTTATGTCTACACTTTTACTTGCTCTGTTGGCGTCGGTCGCGTCGTTGGTTTATGGCGTGTTTTTGGTTTGGGGGGTCATGAAAAAGTCGCCAGGAGATGAAAAGATGCAGGAAATTCAGAAGGCCATTCAAGAGGGGGCTTCGGCATACCTCAACCGGCAGAACAAAACGGTTCTCTGGGTCGGCATACCTGTGGCTTTGGTAATGTGGAAAGCGCTTGGCTTTCCGATTGCCGTAGGTTTTGTCGTTGGCGCCGTAGCATCGGCTCTTGCCGGATATATCGGCATGATGGTGGCGGTTCGCGCTAATGCCCGCGTTGCCAATGAAGCCAAGCATGGCCTAAAGCGCGCTTTTGCTATGGGTTTCAAGGGCGGAGCCGTAACGGGATTTTTTGTCGTCGGTTTGGCTCTTCTCTCGCTCACTCTTTTCTACTGGTGGTCCGGCGACGTTAAAGCCCTTATTGGTTTGGGCTTTGGCGCCTCTTTAATTTCCGTATTTGCCCGTTTGGGTGGGGGTATTTTTACAAAAGGCGCCGATGTGGGCGCTGATTTGGTTGGAAAAGTTGAAGCCGGAATTCCGGAAGACGACCCGCGCAATCCTGCGGTTGTTGCCGATTTGGTAGGGGATAACGTGAGTGATTGCGCCGGTATGGCAGCCGATGTTTTTGAAACATATGTTGTGTCGGCTTTGTCGGTCATGCTTTTGGGCAGTTTGCTTTTCGGAAATGACCGGTCCGTGGTGGAGTTTCCGTTGTTCATCGGAGCGCTTGGCGTTTTTGCATCAATTGTTGGTTCATTTTTTGTCCGTTTAACTAAAGGTATTATGGCAGCATTGTATAAAGGGCTTATCGCCACCGCTGTTATTTTGATCGGTTTGTTTTATTGGCTTACTAAAGATATGAGTGTTGGTGGAATCGGCGGCGCGGGATTGTTCTGGACGTTATTTGTGGGGATAGGTGTTACGGCTCTGATGGTTTTGGTAACGGATTATTATACTTCTAAAAAATTCAGTCCGGTTAAAAAAATCGCCCATGCTTCAAACACGGGGCACGGCACGAATATTATTGCCGGTTTGGCTGTTTCAATGGAATCAACCGCTTTGCCGGTATTGGTTATTGCCGGCGGAATGTTCCTTGCTTACTCGCTGGCCGGATTATACGGTATCGCTTTGGCGACAATGAGCATGCTTTCGCTGACTGGGCTCATTTTGGCGATTGACTCATTCGGGCCTATTACCGATAACGCCGGAGGCATCGCAGAGATGGCGGGACTGCCGAAAGAAGTCCGCGAACATACCGATGCGCTTGATGCGGTTGGTAATACCACTAAAGCAGTCACGAAAGGATATGCCATTGCCTCGGCCGGATTGGCGGCGATGGTCCTTTTTTCCGCGTTCACCCAGGAACTTTTGGAATATGGACAGATAGTTGTTTTTGAATTATCCGATATCCGGGTGTTGATGGGACTATTCATTGGCGGAATGATGCCGTATTTGTTCGGTTCGCTTGCGATGCAGTCAGTCGGAAAGGCGGCGGGCGCGGTGGTGGACGAGGTTCGCAGGCAGTTTCGGGAGATTGCCGGAATAATGGAAGGCACAGCAAAGCCGGATTACTCAACCGCGGTGGATATTGTGACTAAAGCGGCATTGAGAGAGATGATATTGCCGGCCCTTATACCGATAGTTATTCCTGTGCTTGTCGGGTTTGTCCTCGGGCCGGAGGCGCTTGGCGGATTACTCGTTGGTGTTATCGTAACCGGGCTTTTTGTGGCTATTTCAATGACTTCCGGTGGCGCCGCCTGGGACAATGCCAAGAAATATATTGAAGAAGGAAACTATGGCGGCAAGGGTTCCAACGCCCACAAAGCGGCCGTAACAGGGGACACGGTCGGCGACCCCTATAAGGACACTGCGGGTCCGGCTATTAATCCAATGATAAAAGTGGCCAATATTGTCGCATTGCTTATTGCCAGATTTTTGGTATAATCATATTACTTGTCAAAGGTGGAGCAATTGACGTGTGGATAGCATCTATGCTATACTTTAAATAATGGTAACTGGCTCCATGCAATCCATGGACCAAATAAGTTACGTGTCAACGAAAAGGGCCTTTGCAAAAGGGCTCTTTTTGTTTTAATCTCAAATGCGTGGATCCGGGCCTGTGGTGTATGGAGTAACATGTTACCATTGACACGTAATGAAGCGGGTGCAAGTCCCGTCGGGTCCACGCTAAAAATTCCCTCACACCGAGGGAGTTTTTAGTTTTTATGGCAGGTAGATACCAAGTATTTGACTTACTTATTTTTTTTGCGATACTTGAAGGGTAATAATTTAATTTTATCAATATGGAAAAATTACCTTCAGTTACCAAGGTCGAAAATAAAGAAAGCAAGGAGAAAAGTAAGGGGGCTTGGGAAACCGTAGAAGCCATAGCGCTTGGTGGCATGTTGAGTGCAGCTGTTTTGGGGGGAGAAGCTACGAGAGAATTAATGCAGCCACAAATAGATAGTAGTGAGATAACTGATAATATAAAAGACATTAGAGATAATGACAAGGAAACTGTAAAAGAGTTCGTTTCCTTAAGGGCGGGGGACAAGGTCTATCGCGCTGAAATTGATTCGGGTATTAGCATGAATAATTTTCAAGGATCAAGTTTTATGCCAAATAGAAAAGGTATATTTCCAGGGTATGCTGACAAAATGATCGCTGAGGTTGATAATAAGGATGGCAGTAAAATGGCAGTAAAAATTGAGGTTGTTCCGGGAGAAATGGGAGGAATGCGAATAACCTACCAACAAATAGATGCTCATGGCAGGGTTTTAAGCCAAAGAACAAGCCGCTTAACCCCAGAAACGCCAAATGTGCTTGAAGAGAGATAGGACTAATCAAAAAATTTAACAAAATCACCCTCTCGGGCGGTTTTGTTATCCACATTTGAAACACCTGTCTAAATGGTCAAATCTTATCAAGGCGTCTTATCAAGGCGTCGCCTTGATAATTAAGCTTGAAAGCATTTCTTTATAAGTAAGGGCGTTTTCCATCATTTGTTTTGTTGTTTTATGTTGATACGTATCAAATATCTCATTACCCAGAATATTTGCAGTGGGCCGCGAAGCCTTATTTAAATCAGGAAGACTAGAAAATGGGTATGCTTCAAGTTTGGCGCGAAGGTAGTGAGTGTCATGCGCTTTGCCGTCTTTCCAATTATGGTCAAAAAGTTCTAGCGGGTTGAGATGAATGTAGTCAACAACATGTTGGAAATATCGATCATCCGGAACATGCAAGGCACGAAACGGTTTTGTGAATAGTCCACCGCTTCTTTCGTTTTTTATATTAAAATACATAGTGTATGCAGTTCCTAATTTCTGCATAAAAGTTGAGATGCCACTGTCATTCTTTTCGTAGAGAAGCAGGTGGAAATGATTAGGCATGAGCGCATAAGCGCCGATACTTACGAGCGGTTCTTCGCGTGGTATGGTGAATATGTCGTCATGGTTGAGATTTCCCAAATTACTTCTATGTAGTGGTTCTATTGTGTTTGTAAGATAAAGCAACGAAATGAAGCGTTGATAGTCTGAAACATTTTCAAATACTGTCCGTTTATCAATGCCGCGGCTGTAGCAATGATACCATTCGTTTGGCGCAAAAAAGTTAACAGGTCGAGACATATCTCCATGTTAATTTTTAATTTCGCAATGTCAAGGCGTCGCCTTGATGGCGCCTTGATGGCCCTGTTGATAGCCCGCTTCTTGTAAAACTTTGCCCTTGCTATACTTAAGCTTGTGAAAATAAGAGAAAATTTAGGAAAGGAGGTGCTGTATGTTTGAAGTAGTAGCAGCGTCAGATATTGTCCGAAATTCACTGTTGACCCTGTGGACCGGAGTGGCCGGTTTTGTGCCCCGTTTGGTAGCGGCCATCGTCGTATTTTTGGTTGGTTGGCTTATCGCCCATACCTTGGGCCGGCTGGCCTACCATGTCGTCAGAGTGGTTCACCTCGACGGCGCCCTGACCAAAGTTGGTTTCAGAAGAGCTTGGGAAAGAAGCGGTTTTCGCTTGGATACTCCGAAGCTTTTCTATGAACTGGTCAAATGGTTCTTCATAATCGTGTTCTTAATGGCGGCCACCAATATATTAGGTTTGGGCGAAGTGACCAACTTCTTGAGGAGCGTATTGTTCTACCTGCCCAACGTGATAGTGGCGGCGGTCATTCTTTTGATCGGTATCTTGGTCGCCAAATTCTCGGAAGGATTGGTGCGCGCTTCGGTAAAAGCGGCGGGATTGGTATCGGCTAACTTCTTGGGAGTTTTGACCAAGTGGGCCGTATTCATCTTTGCTTTGCTTATTGCCTTAGCCCAGCTCAAAGTCGCTGACGACATCGTCAAGATAGTTGTCACCGGTTTGATAGCGGCGGCTGCCCTGGCCATAGGTTTGTCCTTTGGTCTCGGCGGAGTCAAACACGCTGAGAGCGTGATAGGCGAGATGCGCAAGAGGATCGAAGAATAGTTAGCAGATTTTTGCTGTCAAAAACCCCCGACAGAGAGTTTTACCGGCTAAAGCACGGTACACTCCGAAACGGGGGTTTTTGATTTTTAAGCCCAAACGTGGTATAAATTAGCCAACTTTGTTCTTTGGGGGAAAACCTTGAGAAAACTTGTTCTCGTTTCGGCTCTGGCCCTGGTCGCGGCCTCCTGTTCAAGAGAAGCCGCCACCACTTCCATCGATTATACTCCACAGCAGAAAAACGAGCTTGCTGTTCTCGACAAAGCCGAAGAACTTGTCGGAGCTATGTACCGTCAGGATTTCGGAAAGGTCTGGGACATGATGACGCCCTGGAATAAGCACGACGCGACCAGGGAAGGCGTGACGCGGGAGGTGTATGCCGGAAAGGTCGGGAATTTCATGGATACCGGGCAGATCAGGATGACCGACTACGATTCCTCGGAGATCGTCGTCATTGGCGACAAATACGCCATAACCCAAGCGGAGCTCACATACCAGTTCACGGAAGGGGGGCAGACGCAGTCTATGACTGATTGTGAGAGAACCCTCTGGCTGGAATTTCCCGAGGGCTGGTTCTGGCACCAAACTAGCCTGGTCTGCGAATATATGCCAAGTGCCGAAGAGATCGAGCGCTTAACCCGCAATTTGAAGTAGTTTTTCGTGGGCCTCCTTAAAGAGGCCTTTAACTTTTTCGTTTTCGCTTTTGGTGAGTTTGGATAGCACGAAGTCCTTCACGAAATCGTCGCGCTTTTTGTCCGAAAGCCGGCGGGCTTTTCTTAGGCCCGGAGTGGAGACGCCGAACCTTATCCGCCAGAATTTTTTTGTTTTAAGGGATTTGATGACGGACTCAATGCCCTTGTGCCCGCCGGAGTTTTTCCCGAACGAGTTCTTCGAATTCCCGAACTCTATATCAAGGTCGTCCTGGGCGATGATTATGTTTTTGGGCTTGATCTTGTAGAAGTTCTTAAGCTTGGCTACGGCCTCTCCGCTTTTATTCACGTAGGTCTGGGGTTTGGCCAGAATAAGAACCGATTTGGTGAGCTTGGCCTTTGTTACGACAGAATTAAGTTTTTTGTTGAATTCAAATTCATCGGCTTCAAGTTTTTTCGCAAGAAAATCCACGAACATAAAACCGATATTGTGCCGGGTATTTTGATACTCTTCGTCAGGATTCCCTAAACCTATCAATAGTTTTGTGGTCGTGTTTTTGGTCATGTTTGAAAACATACCAAAAAGTGTTAAAATAAGGAAGCGTTTTAACTTATGGACGAGCAAAATAGCCAAAATTACGATACGAAGAACGAGATACTGGCCTTTGTCTGGGAGACCGTAAAAGTGGTCGTCATCTCGCTTGCCAT
>CAYIUL010000033.1:0-5824 GCA_964366725.1 uncultured Candidatus Saccharibacteria bacterium
ACCGCCTCCGCCGCCGGAATTGCTCGGTTGAGGAGCCGGAGGGGTGTAGGTATAAGTCGCGTAGTAAGACGCCTTGGTCGCTTGGAATGAGCATATCCCTTCGCTGACAAGACAGGTTGCCGGCGCAACTATTCCCTCGCTGGTCCAACTCCCCTCGGATATTCCATCTACCGAACGGACCACATCGAGAGTTTGTCCGTTCAAGTCAGCGCCTACGAAAATACTTATGGTAATGGCAGGGTCAAATGCGAGAGTGACGCTTGGAATACCCCACTGTAAAGCGGCCTCAAAAACCGTGCCTTCGGCAAAACCGGCAAGAGTGTTTACATCGGCTTGCGAAGATGTGAGTTCAGAGACATCCAAGGCCTGACCGTCAATACGCGCGATTTCCGTATCTTTACCCAAAACTATCTGGCTGTTTCCGGAATCAGCGGAAACATTAATTTTTAAATTTTGGACTATGGTCACGGCGCTGTCGGAAGCAGTCGGCACGAATAAATTCGCTTCCACAAGAGATGACAGGTCTTCCGTGTTGACCTCTAATTCCTCTATTACATATGAGAATATCGTAACACCTGAAGCCGGCACGTCATCATAACAACCTATGGCCGTTATTGTTGTCGTAGAAATGATCGGAATAGTTGACCCGTATTCATATTCATATAAATTCTCCGAGTCCGGTGAGCAGGCCGGGGTTACGCCGTCGGTTGTGTAGTAAATTACCGCGGAATCGGAGTCCTCCGAAGACAAAGAAACATGCTGGATATTACTATATGTCCTGGGCAGTGGCTCAGCTGTCAGTAAACAAAGTTCTGTTTCAAAGTTCTCGTCAACCGAACCCCAATTTCCGCACCCCAAAGTTATACTATCGTCCCCTTCTTCTCCGAAGATTTCTCCTTCGTTGTGCTTGCCAACAACAAGAGTGTCATCTCCATTCTCGCCAAAAATATTTCCCTCGTTATTCTCGCCGACAACAATGAAATCAGAACCATTGCCGCCATAGACATCGCCTGAATTATTATCGCCAACGGTTATACTGTCCTCGCCATTTTCGCCGTCACCGCTGACTTGGCCGCTGTTATTGTCTCCTATGATTATGATGTCTTTCTCGTTAACTCCGGATATGCTCGCCGTATTGCCGCCGCCGATAAAGATACAGTCATCGCCGTTCCCACCGTCAATTGGCGTAGAATTATCATCGCCAGCAAATATGAAATCTGCGCCATTAGTTCCCTCACCACTTCCAGTCAAAGCAACATCAACAACATTATAGTCGCTTATAACTCCACACTCAGAAGGCAATGGCGGCGTGTCGGCAAAAGCAAAATCGGGCGCAAACAGCATCGCCCCGAGAATTAACAGTGTTATATAGAAAAGTCGCATGTTTCCTAACAATTTTAGCATAAAAAAGGAAAAAAGTCAACCGAGCACCTATTAAGCGAAATTAAGCAAAAAGCGGCTTTGCCGCAGTCGCTTAATAGGTGCTCGGTCAACCGCTATCCGGACTATGTTCTTAATATACCACAAACGATCAAAAAGCCGACAGAGTTCCCCAGGAGTGGGCGATGCCCCACTCCGAGAACTTTTGGTCGGCTACTTTATTTTCGCTTGAGCAATTATCGCTAATGCGTGCGCCCAGGCAAGCGGAGTGTGGTTATTCGGCTCGTTGTTCTTATACAGCTCCGGAATATGTTTGCCGGAAACCATTTCCGCAAGACCGCATTCAAGCCAACGCTGCGCTTCTTCTGCTTCACGGCGTTGGGAGTAGATTATCGAAAGCCAGAAAAAGCCCATCGGCCACTCGCCGGAAACACCGTTCTGGGAACGGAAATAGTTGTCGCCCCAATAGCGGTTGAGGCCGTGGCGTTGGACCAGCTTAGATTTAACGCGCGAAAGTATCGTGTCGGCAACGTCGCGCGAAACAACGTTATAAGGCCAGATTAAAGAAAGCTGGGCCATGTCAACATCGCGACTCCGGGACTCGTTCGGAAGCATGGAATTTAAAGCATCCCGGCCAGCATTTATCATCGGCGAGGGCACGACGACAATTTGTCTTCTGTTCAGATAAGAAAGGCCGCCGACAACAGCGCCAATCGAAGAGCTGTGAAGGTCAAGTCCTTCTTCCCACATGCCGTTGTCAGGATTTTTCCAAAATCTCACCGAAAGCAGGTAAAAAATCAGAAGCTGTATCAGTTTCGAGTCATTTTCGTTCCTGATAACACGGATATTTTTGAAATCCAGGTCAGCCACGATGTGAAGCAAGAGACCTATGGCATCCAGCTGATGATGGCCCCAATCGTTCGTTATTTCGTTGAAGGTATCGGGGTCGTACTTTGCGTGGATGAACTCGTGAATGTTCTGGGAGCCGGGCGGCTGGCAAATGGCTTTTTCTATCTTCCAACGGTATTTGTGAAAAATGTCGAAAACGATCCAGATGCCCTTTTTCATCTTTTCGAAGTCGCCCAGATAAAAGTAGGCAAAAACGCAATAAAGATGATCGCGCAGCCAGCAGGCGCGGTAATCCCCGCTCGGCGCCGCGGTAAAAGCGCCGGAAGGCCTTTGCAGTTTTTCCATTTCTCCAAGCAGAATATCTCTCATTGTCCGCTCCAGGGCTTATAAATGAACTTACGCTCATTATAACAAAAAACCGCCCCGTTGAGAGGCGGTTTTTTGTAGAGTCGGTTTATTGAGCTCTCTGTACATTCTTGGCAGCCGGGCCCTTTTCGCCCTGAACTACGTCGAATGAAACCGTGTCGCCTTCCTGCAGCTCCTCGAACGTCACGCCGTTCAAGTCGTCTTTGTGGAAGAAAAGGTCCTTCGTTTCACCTTCACGTGAGATGAATCCGAATGCCCTATCCGCGACTTTCTTTTTTACCGTTCCAGTCATGGTTGTTGTGTTTTTTTGTTAATTTTATTTCCTAAAGAAACCCGACCTCGTCTCTTCTCTTACTTACAACTATCATTATATGCTAATTCGTCAAAAATACAAGGACTTCAGTAACCCCATCTTCTATGCTATGATCTAACGCGAATGATTATAGATGACCTGACAATTCGTATCCGGGCGGGCAGAGGCGGAGACGGCATCGTTTCCTTCAACAAGAACAAAGGTTCGCTCGGACCAACCGGAGGCCGAGGAGGCAATGGAGGCAATGTCTCTTTTATAGGCGTCTCCGACCTTGGCGCGCTCAATGCCCTTCGCAATCAGAAGGTTTTTCAGGCCGAAGACGGCAAGAGAGGCAGGCACCAACTGAACGACGGCACGGCCGGAGAAGACCTCGCCATCAAAGTCCCTGTCGGAACCGTCATCCACAACCTCACCACCGGCATTGACCGGGAGATAGTTAAGATTGGCGAGCAAATAATGGTTGCGAAAGGCGGACACGGAGGCAAAGGAAACTTTCTTTTCCGGGGCCCGCACAGCACCAGCCCCAAAAGATTCCAGGAGGGCCTGCCCGGCGAGCAATTCAACATCCGGCTTGAACTTAAGATGATAGCCGACATCGGCATCATCGGTCTTCCGAACGTAGGCAAGTCGAGCTTGTTGAATGAGTTGACCCGGGCCAAAAGCAAAGTCGCCAACTACCACTTCACCACCCTCGAACCCCACCTGGGTGTCTATTACGATCTTATTCTTGCCGATATTCCCGGCCTTATCGAAGACGCATCCAAGGGTAAAGGCCTTGGGATCAAGTTTCTTCGGCATGTTGAACGGACTGGCGTTCTCTTCCACCTTGTCTCCGCGGAATCGGAAGATCCCGTAAAGGACTACAAAGCCATCCGCAAAGAACTCGGCGCCTACAATAAATCGATGCTGAAAAAAGACGAATATCTTTTCTTGAGTAAGACCGACATGTCCGATGCCGCAACCGTCAAAAAGAAACTAGCCAAGCTTAAAAAACTTAACAAGACCGCAGCCGTCCTTTCCATCCACGACCTGGATGCCGTCACTTCGGTCCAGAAAACCCTCAACAAGATAGCGAAAGATAAGACCTCACATTAAATTATGGCCGTAGTATAATAGTGTCAGGTGTTTAAAAAAGAGGGCGACATGGGCAGTCCTCAAAAATATCAGCGGTATCTGGAACTGGGCGGTATTATCAATGAAAACGACTACGACAGCGCTCTTCTAAGGGCCGGAAATACAACCACCCTCGATAAAACACGGACAGCACAAGCGGAAAACATTGCAAGATTTGCGGGGATCGAGCTATGCGACACGGAAGATTCTCTCGACCCTATAACCGTGCTATACGGAATATTGCGCGCCGATATCAGGCCCGAAAAGGTCAGACACCACCATAGCCAAATGTCTGACCAGCGTTTATTTGCGGAAGCGTTGCGAATGCTGGAAGACGCGGAAGCGCTGAATAAACTGATCCGCGCGCATCCCAATATCTCCTTCGACTACAGCCGAGGAGATGGAAAGTAAAAAACACCCCATACAAATGCGGTGTTTTTGTAATTAAAAAGCCCCGTGAGACACGGGGCGGAAAGGGTCAGAATGCTCCAGCGAGATGCATTTCGATTACCAGATCGGGACCGATCAGCCTCTCGAATGCGACACGAGCTTCCTCCACTTTGCGCTTGGAGTCACCATATTTGGCATCTCTGTAACGAGTGACCGCATCCCATATCGTGTCGGGGAGCGACAGTTGTTTGCCACCCCCGAAATGCTCATACCAGTCGGATGGCCACTCCTCTACGATATATCCCCCATCGCACCAGGGTCCGATGGCCAAGATGTCCTTCTTACCGGGAACCATTGAAGAAGCCCGAACAAGGGCAATACCCCCATCGGAATAGGACTTGTCTCCAAAATGAGCCACCACAAGATATTTTTCCATGAACAGCACTCCTGTTTAGATTCGAACTCAAAACAAACTACCACTTTTACGGACTTTGTCAATGTTGAGTAATTAAAAACCGACTTATTCAGTCGGTTACTCCTCGCCCCTAAACTTGGCGGGGTCGGATAAAAATTCCACCAGTTGCTGTCTGTTCAATCGGGTATAAGTGAACCTCTCGTATTCGCCGTCTGGTTCGCTCATGTGCCAGTTGGGTTCAGCCCAAAGAATTTGCGCGGCCTCCTCGCTTCGGACAAAAACGTAGACCTCATGCGTATTCGCCCTGACCACTATCGGCTCCTTGCCGTCCCGCTTCATCGATTCGGCCTCTCTTAAGCTGCCGGCAACGTGAACCACCATGGCACACTCCCTATGTCAAATAACCTTGATACTATAATATATTTTCAGGAATTTAAAAGCCCTATTTTGACACCCCCCTTACCATCTGCTATGGGATATGCTATACTTATAAAAGTAATAAATTAACTAACACCATGGCACAAAAAGCAAATTCGGCTTTTATGAAGCCGATGAATGTCAGTTCGGAGTTGGCGGTAGTGGTCGGTGCGGGCCCTATGCCCAGGTCGGAGGTCGTCAAAAAGCTTTGGGTATACATCAAAGCGCATGGTCTTCAGGACCAAACGAACAAGCGGAACATCAACGCCGATGAGGCCTTGAAAAAGGTATTCGGCGGGAAAGAAACTGTCAGCATGTTCGAGATGACAAAGCTCGTCTCCAAGCATCTTTCCTAAATTTAAAGTAGAACACAATAAAAGCGCCCAACAGGGCGCTTTTATTGTTCCCGACTAATTTTCTTATCTCACCCAGATGACGAAAGTAAA
Organism: uncultured Candidatus Saccharibacteria bacterium; assembly: GCA_964366725.1. GTDB lineage: Bacteria > Patescibacteriota > Minisyncoccia > 2-02-FULL-40-12 > GWA2-44-9 > JACPAB01. The sequence continues at coordinate 5,690 of CAYIUL010000033.1, forward strand.
AAATGTGAAATAATTTACCCAACAAAAAGAGGGCGGCCGTCGGCCCTCAATTACTCTCCAATTGGGAAAGTCTCACCCTGAGACGCTGAAGCTCGACAAGAGCCCCGGACACTCCTTCGTCCGCAAACATTTCCA
>CAYIUL010000034.1:0-5646 GCA_964366725.1 uncultured Candidatus Saccharibacteria bacterium
CGGATATTAAAAATTTCATTTATTGCAAGAAAATTATCGAGGACATGACCAAGGCATTGAGGCGGGCCGGGATAAAGGATTCTATCGAAGCCGATATTTTTGACCCCTACACTTTGCTTCCGTATCAGAACGCCAACAATTCAGTCAGGGTTTCGGATGAGTTCATGCAGGCAGTTCTTACCGACGGAACGTGGGATCTGAAAGCCGTCACCAACGGAGAAACCATCGAGCGTCTCAAGGCCAGGGAAATAATGGCCTGGATCGCGGATGCCGCTTGGCACAGCGCCGACCCGGGAATGCAATACGATACGACAATAAACGATTGGCACACCTGTTCCAATACCGGCCCGATCAATGCTTCCAATCCATGCTCAGAATATATGCATCTGGACAACAGCGCTTGCAACCTGGCTTCATTGAACCTTTTGAAATACATGACCCAGGATGGTGGATTCAATGTCGAGTTGTTCAAGAGGGTCGTGGATACGATGATAACATCGATGGATATTTTGGTTGACAACTCTTCTTATCCGACCCCGAAAATAACCGAAAATGCCCGCAATTATCGCGAACTCGGCCTGGGATACGCCAACCTGGGAGCGCTGCTTATGGCGCTGGGGCTTTCTTACGACTCGGAAAAAGGGAGAGCCGTCGGCGGACAGGTCACGTCGCTTCTTTGCGGGCAGGCATACAGGATATCGGCGATACTCGCCGATATCAGAGGTCCGTTTGCCGGATATGAACTGAACAAACAGCCGATGCTCGGGGTTTTGGCCAAACATTTGGAAGAAGCGGAAAAACTTCATACGACCTCGAGGACCCTCGGACTTGATGAGGGAGAGCTTGGAGACGCCGCTTTGAATGTTTGGCGGGAGGCGTTGGAACTCGGCCAGAAATACGGAGTGAGAAATTCCCAGGCCACTGTTTTGGCTCCGACGGGAACCATAGCTTTTTTGATGGATTGCGACACGACCGGAGTCGAGCCCGACTTGGCGACTGTCAAATATAAGAAACTTGTAGGCGGAGGGATATTAAAGCTTGTGAATAGCCAGGTCCCCCAAGCGCTTACCCGTCTCGGTTACACCGACGAACAAATAAAAGGAATAGGCGACTACTTGTTGGACAAGGGCACCATTGAAGGCGCTCCTCAGCTTAAAGACGAACATCTTCCGGTTTTCGACTGCTCGTTCAAAGCCGAGAACGGCCAAAGGAGCATTCATTATATGGGACACTTGAAGATGATGGCTGCTGCCCAGCCGTTTGTCAGCGGCGCTATTTCCAAAACGGTAAATCTGCCTGAGGACGCGACCAGGGATGATATAAAAAATGTTTTCATTGAGGGCTGGCGGTTGGGATTGAAAGCCATTGCCGTATACAGAGACGGTTCAAAGTTGCTGCAGCCGTTAAGTACAAAAAAAGAAGAAAACAACGCTTTTGTCGAGAAGGTGAACGGATACACCAGGATAAAACTTCCCGACGAAAGGCCGTCCATTACGCATAAATTCTCTGTTGGCGGATTTGAGAGCTATCTGACCGTAGGGTTTTATCCGGACACAATGAAACCGGGAGAAACCTTCATTACCACGGCCAAAGAGGGAAGCACTGTTTCTGGTCTGTTCGACACCATCGCTACGCTCATCTCAATGTGTTTGCAATCCGGGATACCGCTCAAAACCCTGGTGAGAAAATTCAAAGACATGAGGTTTGACCCTTCCGGATTTACCAATAATGAAAAAATTCCGATGGCCAAATCCGTAATCGATTATGTGTTCAGGTATCTTGGGATGAAATATTTGAGCCCGGAGGACAAGGAAGAGATATTTGGTCCGGAACACGTCCACACGGAGGAGCCGGTTGCGGTGGCGGCAATGCAGAATGATAAAAAAGACCAATCTTCCAAGACCGATGTTCTGTTGGCCGGACTAATCTCCAAACAGCCGGAGATTAAAGCCAACCCCGCCCTTGCGGGCAAGGGCGGGGCCAACGGCAAAAGCAGCGCCGTGATAGCGCACGCTCCGATATGCAATCAATGCGGGACGCTGATGATAAGGGCGGGCTCGTGTTATTCATGCCCAAATTGTTTCGCCACGACAGGCGTTTGCAATTAGTAAAATTAAAATCGATAGTTTAAAAAGGAAGGAGGGCGATCCTTCTTTCTTTTTATTGAAATGCACAAGTCCCGAATACTATTTTTTCTTCTTGTGGCGTTCGCGGCAGGCGTTCTGACCGCTTCCCTTGTCCGGATATCATACGAATTCATATTCATTTTGCTGATTATCGGCATTAGCGCGCTGGCTGTTTTTGGTTACCAGAGAACTTACTCGTGGAAGGGTTTGTTCGCAAGCGTCTTCTTTTTAGTTTTTATTGTCGGAATGGCGAGGTTTACCTATGTGGACCTTGCGAACGGGACTTTGGTCCAGTTTGCCGACAGATACGCCGGCGAAAAACCCGTTCCAGTTATATTGGAAGGGTATGTGAACGAAGAGCCGGATATCAGTGCCCGAACTACGAGATTTGATTTCAAGGTAAAAGAAATTGTTCTTCCCGACAGGACTTTGTCCATAAACGAGAAAACCGTTGTTACCGCCAACGGAGCGTTATTTTATAACATGGGAGAAACTCTAAGGATCGAGGGGGCCGTGTCCAAACCCCGGAATTTTGAAGACGATTTCGATTACGCGGGCTATTTAAAAAAAGACGGGATAAAAACGGTCGTTCTGTTCCCGAAAATATCTGAAACAGGGAGTGTTAAAATGGGATCTCTGGAAAACCATTTGCTTAACTTCAAGAAAATCGTTTTTGCCGCGAGGTCTTACTTTGAAAATTCAGTGAATAAATCGATGACCGAACCCAACGCGGCATACATAAACGGGATACTTTTGGGTTCAAGGCAAAACATCCCGGACGATCTGAAAGAGGCCTTCAATAAAACGGGAACTACGCACATTCTCGCCATTTCCGGCTATAACATAATGATAATCGCCAGCGCTTTGCTGGCGGGGCTCGTGTTCATTATGAAGAGGCGAAAGGCGTTCTGGGTTTCGGTGGCGGCAATATTTGTTTTTACCATAATGACCGGAAGTTCTTCGTCTGTGGTTAGGGCCTCTATTATGGGACTTACGCTTCTTTTTGCCCAGGGCTACGGCAGGATGTATAGCGCCAGGAACTCCATAGTTCTGGCAGGGGCGGCTATGGTGTTCATTAACCCGTTCATTTTGGTTTTTGATATTGGTTTTCAGTTGTCTTTCTTGGCGGTGTTGGGTTTGGTGTATCTTTATCCATTTTTGCAAAAGAAGTTAGATAAATGGCCGCCGCTTTTTGGGGTCAAGGATTCTTTTCTCACCACGATCTCCGCTCAGGCATTTGTGGGAATTCCGATAATCCTTTATTTCGGGAGGTTCTCTTGGGCCTTTCTGCCGGCCAACATTCTTGTTCTTCCGCTTGTTCCATTTGCAATGCTTTTCGGTCTTATTGCCGGGCTTGGGCAGATGCTTTTGCCCGCTTTCGGTTCGGTGGTTTCCATACCGGCTTGGGCGATAACAACTTATCAAATATGGGTTATAAAATTATTGTCCTAATTTGCCTTCTTGTCCTTGCCGTATCTACGGCCAATTCCGCTTCCCAAAAAGACGGCCTTTTGAAAATATATTTTCTTGATGTCGGGCAAGGGGACGCGATATTCATCGAAGCGCCGAACGGAAATCAGGTTTTGATAGACGGCGGGCCGGATAACAGCGTTCTTTCGGAATTGGGCAGAGTAATGCCTTTTTACGACAAAAACATTGATGTAGTTCTTATGACCCACTCCGATGCGGACCACGCAGCCGGACTAGTGGAAGTATTGGACCGATACGATGTAAAGAATATCATTTACTCCGATATAATCAGGAAATCTTCTTTGTATAAGGCCTGGCAAGAGGCGGTGGTCAAAGAAGAAGCAAGTGTAATTGAACCAGTGGCAGGCAGAACAATAGATCTTGGGAACGATGCAACCATAACCATACTTCATCCGGCAGAATCATTGTCGGGAAAAGTTATGGAAAAAGTGAACAATAATTCGGTGATCGCTATGCTCACATACGGAGAAACCGAGGTTCTGTTGACAGGTGATATCGAAGCCAAAACAGAGAGGCAGATAATATTAAGCGAGGCAGATATCGATGCCGATATTTTAAAAGTTGCCCACCATGGTTCTAAGACATCTACAACCGAAGAATTCTTATCTGCCATATCACCGCAAGTTGCCGTTATCCAGGTTGGAGCCAAAAACAGATATGGGCATCCAACAAGAGAGGTTTTGAAAAGATTGGAGAACTATGATATAAAATATTATCGCAACGATTTAGACGGGACGGTTAAGTTGGTTAGTGATGGTAAAAATTATCAAATAATAACAACAAACTAAAATGGCAAACACATTTCAAAAAACATTAGTAATTTTAAAACCCGATGCTATTCACCGGGGGATAGTCGGCGAAGTATTAGACAGGTTTGAGCAGAAAGGAATAAAAATAGTCGGTACTAAAATGATGAAGATGACCGATCTTCTTTTAGACAAACATTACGCCCAGCACAAGGGCAAGCATTTTTTGCCCAATCTTAAAAAATTTATGAAATCATTACCGGTAATTCTTGTAGTTTTTGAAGGTTTGGACGTAGTTAGGGTTGTAAGAAGTATGTGTGGACCGACAGATGGCAAAAATGCGCCACCCGGCACAATAAGAGGGGATTACAGCATGTCCACATCAACCACGATTATTCATGCCTCCGAAGATTTAAAAGCGGCAAAAAGAGAAATAAACATATTCTTTAAAAAATCAGAAATTTTTAATTATAGACGACCCGATATCCACTTCTTTTATGCCGAGGATGAGGTAAAATAAGATTAGGCCCCTATTTTGTTATCAAGCTTTAGAACAGTAATTTTATAAGGGATTCTTATATGACGATAACCCCGTGGGGTTATCCTGCGGAAACCCACTATGCCTCGCCGAAAGGTGAGCCACAAAAATACTGAAGACTTGGCCAATAAGAAAGGGGCTCTAACAAAAACCACCCAATCATCTCGGGTGGTTTTTGTTTTGTTGCTTGCGCTGAACTTGTTGAAGTGTCGGGCTGCCGAGATTTGAACTCGGACTAAATCCACCCCATGGACTCGTGCTACCGTTACACTACAGCCCGAATTTTTTATTCATTCTCTTTTCCGGCGGGAACGGAGCCAAAATATCCTTCGCCTCTCATGGCTTGCTTGAGCTCTGACTGTTCTCTTGGTTCGCTGGGATTGTGTCCCAAGAAATAAACTCCTATAATTTTTTCAACTTCACTAGGATTCCTTGCCAAATACTCTGTCAGTTGTTGCTGTTCTCGGGTTAGTCCTTGGGAAAGGGATATATTTCTGATGGTATCTACTATTTGGTTATGAAGTTGCTTCTTACCTTCATCAGAACCCTTGACTACCCCGAGATTTTCACTTTTTTCCCTTATACCGCTCTGGTGGTACTTACCCATAAGGGCTATAAAATTGTTTTTTCTTTCCTCATTTTTATCTTTGTCCGGCCCAAGATCGAATATTTCTAAAAGCTTCCTCATTTTGGTTTGAGGAGCCAGAGCTCTTACAAGAGCAAAATGGTCACCGCGTTCGAGATT
>CAYIUL010000035.1:0-5577 GCA_964366725.1 uncultured Candidatus Saccharibacteria bacterium
TTCGGTCCGGAAAATTATTATCTGGAAATAATGCACCATCCGGACGTGGAATTTTTCCAGGAATGGAAGAATACTATCCTTGAGTTTTCCCGCAAGCTGAACATTCCGCTGGTAGCCACCCAGGATTCGCACTATCTCCGGCCCGAAGACGCATTCGCTCATAAAACGCTCGTAGCCATTTCCACCCAGACCGACGTTACCGATACCGCGATATTCTCCGGCAACGGAGAATATCATTTTATTTCAACGGAAGAGGCCGTTGAAAAGTTCCGAGATATTCCCGAAGCGGTGGCAAATACCGAAAAAATAGCCGAGCAATGTAATGTCGAGCTTACGCTGGGCAAATTCATATTTCCGGATTTCCCGCTTGAACCCGGAAAAACAGCCGATGACATGCTGCGCGAACTGGCTTATCAAGGAATAAAGACCAGAGGCCTGGTCGGCCGACAAGACGTTATCGACCGGCTTGAATACGAATTGGGAATAATTAAGTTTAAGGATTATGCGCCTTATTTTTTGGTCGTCGAAGACCTGATAAGATTCGCAACCGAGAACAATATCTATACCAACATCCGGGGATCTGTTGCCGGATCGATGGCGACGTATCTTTTGGGTATCACAAAATTAAACCCGCTTGACTACAACATTCCTTTTGAACGCTTTTTGAACCCGGACCGGCCTTCGGCTCCCGATATCGATATGGACTTCGCCGATAACCGCCGGGGCGAGGTTATCGAATACACAAAAAAGAAATATGGCGCCGATAAAGTTGCCCAGATCGGAACATTCGGCACAATGCTGGCCCGCGGAGCGGTTCGGGACGTCGCCCGCGCATTGGGTAAACCGTATGATTTTGCGGACCGTATCGCAAAACTTATCCCCATGGGTTCCCAGGGATTCCCGATGACGATCAACAAAGCCATGGACCTTGAGCCGGAGCTCAAAAACATCTATGACAAAGACATGGAGACCCGCCAAATACTTGATATCGCCAAAAAACTAGAGGGCACCGTCCGGCATATATCCGTTCACGCCGCGGGTGTCGTTATTTCCCCGAAACCGCTTACGGAATATGTGCCGATACAATTCGACCCTAAAGGCGAGGATAACATCATCACGCAATACGATATGTATACCGTAGGCGAAGACGGCGTGGGTCTGACAAAACTCGACTTTTTAGGAATTCGCAACTTAGCGATCCTGGAAAACGCCGTCCGACTCGTGAAAGAACACCGCGGTACCAACATCGATATCGAAAAGATCCCGTTGGACGACCAGAAAACGTTTTCAATGCTTGCCCGAGGTGAAACAGAGGGGCTTTTCCAGCTTAACGGCGACGGCATGACAAAGCATCTCATAGATCTTAAGCCGACTACTATCCACGACCTCAACGCCATGGTCGCGCTCTACCGGCCGGGGCCGATACAATTCATCCCCGAATATATCCGGCGCAAGCATAATCCTAAGCTGATCTCTTACCTTGATCCTGCCCTGGAAAACATTCTTAAACAGACCTACGGGATCCTGGTATACCAGGACGACCTACTGATCATGGCTCACGATCTTGCTGGTTATTCCTGGGGAGAAGTGGACAAATTCAGGAAAGCTGTCGGCAAAAAAATTCCCGAGGAAATGGCCAAGCAAAAAGAAAAATTCATCAAGGGTTGTGTGGACCACTCGGGATGGAGCCAGAAAAAGGCCGAAGAAGTGTGGGCTTGGATAGAGCCATTCGCCGCTTACGGTTTCAATAAAGCCCATTCGGCCAGCTATGGACACGTCGCCTACCAGACCGCGTATATGAAAGCCAATTTTCCCGCAGAATACATGTGCGCCGTGCTCACGGCTGAAGCCGGCGACACGGAAAAAATAGCCGACATCATCACCGAGTGCCAAAGAATGGGCATCCCGGTCCTCTCGCCGGAAATAAACAGCTCTTTCAAGGACTTCACGGTCATTAAAGCCGTAGGTCCCGAGCAGAGTCGAGGGAGGGATCAGATCCGCTTCGGGCTGTTGACCATCAAAAACCTGGGCGAGGGAGTCGCCGACGCCATCATTGCCGAACGTAAAGCCAGCGGATTGTATAAAAATGTCGAGGATTTCGTTACCAGGATCCAAAACAAGGACCTCAACAAAAAAGCGTTCGAATCGCTGGTAAAATGCGGCGCGCTCGACATGTTCGGTGAACGCAACCTGTTCTTGTATAACATGGAAAACCTGCTTTCTTACGCCAGAGAAAAACAAAAACAGTCCTCGATGGGGCAGAGCAGTTTGTTCGGAGATACCGATAAGACAGAACTTCCGCCTCTCCGTTTTACTCCGGCTGAACCGGCCAAGCCGTGGGAAAAGCTTATCTGGGAAAAGGAATTGCTGGGATTGTTCGTTTCGGCGCACCCCCTAAGCAGCTACCAAACCCAATTGAAACTTGAGAATGTGATTCCCATCAACAGTATTTCAATAAACACTTCGGGCTCGGTCAAGATAGGCGGAATGATCACCAAAACACAAAAAATAGTCACCAAGACCGGCCGGCCAATGGTCTTTTCGTGGATAGAAGACCTCACCTCCAAGATAGAGGTTGTGGTATTTCCCAACGTCCTTGAGAAAAATCCCGAGGCATGGAAAGAGAACAGCGTGGTCGTGGCTCGCGGCAAGATAAACGACCGCGATGGCAGCATCAAATTCATGTGCGATGACGTAAAGCCACTCGCTTTGGTTGCATAATCTCGGCTCATTTTGGTATTCTGAATAAATGAAGTTACAAGACCATCGTGATATAGGCCAAGCATTGGATCTTTTTAGTTTCCACGAGATCGCTCCCGGAGCGCCGTTCTGGCATGCCAAAGGGATGGTTATTTTCAAAGAGCTGGAAAAACTTGCCAGAGAAACCAATGACCGGGAAAATTATCTTGAGATCTCAACGCCGATCCTGGTGAAAAAAGAGGTTTTTGTGAAATCGGGCCACTGGGACCACTACCGCGACAACATGTTCTACTTTGCCAACCCCCGCGACGAGAATGAAATGCTGGTTGTGAAGCCAATGAACTGCCCGGAGTCAACCTATGTCTATAATTCCCGGGTAAGAAGCTACCGAGATCTGCCTCTGCGGTTAGCCGAGATAGGTCGCTTGAACAGGAATGAACTTTCCGGTACTTTGGGCGGTTTGTTCAGAGTCAGGCAGATAACCATGGATGATGCTCATATTTATCTCCGGCCTGACCAGGTTGAAGAAGAGATTGTTAAAATAATCACTACTATCAGGAACTTTTACGACATGTTCGGTTTTAAAACCACTTACGTCTTAGCCACCCGTCCCAAAGATGCCCTGGGAAGCAAAGATGAATGGGACACAGCGGAGAAAGCATTAGAGACCGCTCTCGACAAGGCCGGAGTCAAATATACAGTTGCTGAAGGTGAAGGCGCTTTCTATGGACCTAAAATCGAAGCCCATCTGCGGGACTCCCAGGATCGCGACTGGCAGATGGGTACGGCCCAATTAGACCTGGTAATGCTTCCTAAACAGTTTGATATTTTTTACACCGATGAGAAAGGCGAAAGAAAAATGCCCTGGGTCATTCACCGAGCCGTTTTTGGTTCGTTTGAAAGATTTATAGGGATCTTGCTTGAACACACCGAGGGAAATCTCCCACTCTGGCTTTCCCCTGTCCAAGTAGCCATACTGCCGATATCCGACAACCAGAACGAATGGGCTGATAAGGTTTGCCGAGAGTTAAAAAACAACGGCATCCGCGTTGAAATAAATAAAAACAGCAACACGCTTGGTAAAAAAATAAGGGAGGCGGAAATGCAAAAAATACCCTATTTGCTAGTTGTCGGAGAAAAGGAAGAGAAATCAAAATCAACAGCCGTGAGGAAACGCGGTAAAGGCGACATTGGCCAAGTGAAACTGGATAAATTTATCTCTCAAATCCAAGAAGAAGTAGTATCTAAGAAATAAAAAAGGCGCCGTTATTCACGGCGCCTCGCCTCATCACATCATCGCCCCAGAAGCCAATCCCACACGTAGATCATGCCGATCACGTGAATAAGGTTGGCCGCCAGAAGATGCCAGAAACCGGACTTCAGCCGCAATGCGCCGAGCACGATTCCGCAAGCCCCCCTTGTCGGAAGCCATGGGAACGGATTCAGCCCGGCAAGCCAGATCGCTACCGAACCCCAGCGCTTGATACGCCTACGAGTTCCATTCTCGGGGCTGACCACGTCATAATATACCGACAGCAGCCCATCGAGAACCCAACGATCGAGCAGTCCCCGTTTTTTCAACTGTTTCCGGGCCTCTCTGATCTTCTCGAGCTGTCCTACCTGCGGGAGGACCCACCAGCCCCAGAACCAGAAGCTGTAGCACAGCTCCGCCGTGGCCAAAGGCGGAACAACGGGCCACATAACCTCTTTGGGGATTCTGAAAAAGATCGCTCCGATGGTGATGATGGCATCAGTGTTCAAAGGAAGCATCATGCCATACACCAGGATCGGCCAGTACTGAACGTACTTACGTTCCGGCATCACGCCTCCTTGTTGTTATAAGAGAACTTGCCTAAGTCAGATACTTACATTATACCATAAATTGTGAGAAACATCAATTTAAGCCCTAAAATCAATGTAATTGCCCTAGTCGGACCTACCGCATCCGGAAAATCGTCTCTGGGCATACTTTTAGCGCACAAATTTAATGGAGAAATAATCTCCGCCGATTCCCGGCAGGTTTATAAAGGAATGAACATCGGCACAGGCAAAGTAAGCAAAAAAGAGCAACGGATGGTCAAGCACCACCTGCTTGATGTGGCAAATCCAAAGAAAATATTTACTGTCTCCGATTTTAAAAAACTCGGAAGAAAAGCCCTGAACGACATTTTGAACCGCAGTAAACTGCCGATAATTGTGGGCGGTACAGGATTTTATATTGATGCTCTTATCCGGAATTTTGATGTTCCGGAAGTACCTCCAAATAAGAAACTGCGCGCGCGGTTCGACAAGCTCACCGTGGAGCGTCTTTTTAAGATGCTCCAAAAAGTAGATCCTCGACGGGCAAAAAATATCGATTCCAGAAACAAGCGCCGGCTTATCCGAGCTCTGGAAATAACCATGACAACAAAAAAATCTTCTCTCAATACAAAATACAAGATACAAGATACTAAATACAAAATACTGTGGCTCGGAATAAACCCGGGGGGAGAAAAATTGAAGAAAAAAATTAAAAAACGGCTGGATGCGCGCCTGAAACAAGGGATGGTCAAAGAGGTTAAAAATCTTTTGAAGTCGGGGGTGAGTAAAAAGCGCCTCCACGATCTCGGTTTAGAATACAGATGGATCAGCCGCTATCTCAATAGAGAAGTCGATTATAAAAACATGAGGGAGGGGTTGCTGGGAGATATAATAAAATATTCAAAACGCCAAATGACCTGGTTCAAAAGGAATAAAGAGATTCATTGGCTTGCCCCAAGCAAAGTCAAGGGGGTCAGAGAAGCGGAAAAACTTACTCGGGTTTTTGTTCGGTCCCATCGGGAAGCTTAACCTCTTCCCATTTGTCTTCCTCGATATTTGCTTTGCGCCGCGCTTCCT
>CAYIUL010000036.1:0-5528 GCA_964366725.1 uncultured Candidatus Saccharibacteria bacterium
AAGCTAGGAATGATGGGCAGTTTCAGCAACGCAGGGTAGTCATTCGGAGGTAGGGTGAATGACTACCCGTATGACTACCCTAACTGCCCTGATTTCGGGTAAAATGGGTTAGTAGATTAGCGTATAATCTCACCATGTCATGGGTTTTCTTTGCGGGGCTGGGATATTTTTTAAATGCAGTTTCGGTTCTCGGCGATAAGCTTATTTTAAGAAAAGTTCTGACTAGGCCCGCAAGCTACGCTTTCTGGCAGGGAATTTTAAGTTTAGGGGTTTTCATTTTTGTTCCGTTTGGGTTTTCCCTGCTCCCTTTCGGAGAAGCTTTTTTAAGTTTTCTCTCGGGCGGGTTCTTCCTGTATGCCCTTTTTTTCTTTTTTCATGCTCTGCGGCTGGCGGATGCTTCGCGGGTTCAGTCCATTATTCTAAGTTTAACGCCTCTATTTCTTTTTATACTCGAAAGTTACGGCCTGAAAGCCGTTTTCGGGCGGAACGAAATTTTTGCGGCACTACTTCTGGTTTCTGGAAGTGTTATCCTGTCGCTCGATTTTGAAAGAAAAGAGAAAGCCGGATACGGAATTTTTATCTTTTATTCTCTGGCGGCCGCGATTCTCTTCGCACTTTCTGCTTTTTTGATGAAAACACTCTTTCTGCGGGAAAATTTCTTTAACGTCTTGATCTGGACAAGGATCGGAATGTTTTTGGGAGGGCTTTCTCTTTTATTTTTTACCCAGACGAGAAAATCTATTCTTTCCTCGTCGAAAGTTATGAAGCGCCCCAAAGCTTCCGCGGGAGTGCTTTTAAACAAAATTTTCGGTGCCCTAGGCGTGCTTTTTGTTTCCTTCGCCCTATCGCGCGGCCCCGCGACCTTGGTCAACGCGCTTCAAGGATTGCAATATGCCTTTTTGTTTATACTCGCCGTAATGCTATATTTTTTCCTGCCGGGAGTTGTTAAAGAGAATTTTCAAAGAAAAGCGGTTTTACAGAAAGTCTTCGGGATGATCTTGGTTTCTCTCGGCGTTTATCTGCTAATCATTTTCGGAAATGCACAAGTTTAAAAAATTTCTTTTGGTTTCTTTCTGGGTTTTTCTTTTAGTTCTCACGGTAGGTTTGTTTGTAATTTCCTGGGCCTTGCTTTCCACCCCAGTTAGGGAACCGAGAGCTTTCGGCGTAACTTATGTCGATTGGATTTCGGACAAGTACGGAATGGATAAGCGCGAAGTTTTTCTGGCAATTCTGGACGACCTTGGAGCCAGACGGATTCGCCTCCCAATCTATTGGGATAAAATTGAGGTGAAGGACGATAATTATGAATTTGAAGAGATGGACTGGCAGCTCGAAGAGGCGGAAAAGCGCGGCGCGGAAGTGATGTTAGCGGTTGGACGCAAGCTCCCGCGCTGGCCCGAGTGCCATCAGCCGGGATGGGTTTTAGATAAAAAAGACGAGAAATATGAAAAAAAAGAACTTCTAGAATTTTTGGAAGTCGTGGTTAAAAGATACCGAGAACATCCAGCTCTTTACGCCTGGCAAGTTGAAAACGAGCCCTTTCTGCCTTTTGGGGAGGGTTGTCCTCTTTTCGGAGGAAAATTTTTGGATGAAGAATTGGCTTTGGTGAGAAGACTCGATCCCGGCCATCCTGTAGTCGTTACGGATTCAGGCGAATTTTCTTTCTGGGTGCGCGCCGCAGCGCGTGCGGATATTTTTGGGACCACGATGTACCGCACCGTTTGGCAGGAAAGTTTGGGATACTATACCTATCCCTTGCCACCCGGATTTTTCAGAGTAAAAAGAGCCTTGGCAGAATTATCAATAGGCGCTCGCCCGTCCATAGTATCAGAGCTCCAGGCCGAGCCCTGGGGGCCCCATGAGAATTATGAATACGAGCTTTTCACGATCGATGAACAGCTTTCTCGTTTCAATGTCGAAACTTTCCGCGAGCACATCGCCTACGCCCAGAAGACCGGTTTTGATGAATTTTATCTCTGGGGCGTAGAATGGTGGTACTGGTTAAAATTAAATGGCCATCCAGAAATATGGAACGAGGCAAGAAAATTGTTTTAGGACTCGATATCGGAGGGACGAAGATACGAGTTGTCTCGGGTGGTAAATTTTGGGAGTTCAATACACCCCAAAATAAGAAAGAGTTTATTAGGATTTTAAAAAAATTTACCGGAGCGGATAAAATCAACGTCGCGGTCGCAGGGGTAATCGAGGGAACTAAAGTAAAAATAAGCCCGAATATAAGATATTTAAAAAACTTCGATTTCAAAAAGATTTTTCCGCGTGTTCGCGTTGACAACGATGCGCGCGCTTTTCTGCGTAAAAAACTTAGAAAGTTTGGGTCGAGGGGGGTCTTGGCATTCACTATCGGTACGGGAATCGGGCGCGCCTGGGCAGAGAAAGGGAGGGTGAAGAAAATAAAAAAACTTGAATACCCTGAAAAATGGGAGCGCGAATACCAAAAAATTAGGGATAAAAAAGATTATGAAAAACTTGCGAAGTTTTTGGTGAAAAAACTTTTGGTTTTAATAAAGAAATATGAACCGGAGGTCGTCATTTTGGGTGGCGGAGTGCTGAAGAAGAAAGGATTTTACAGGAAACTTAAAAAGGAGTTAAAAATTAAGACATATGAATAAATTTCCAAAAGATTTCCTCTGGGGAGCGGCAACTTCTGCGCATCAGGTAGAAGGTAATAATCATAATGATTGGACGGAGTGGGAAAAAGAAAATGCAGTTAGACTTTCGAAAGAAAGCGGAGGAAAATATCCGCCTGAAAATTATATCTCCGGGCGCGCCTGCGACCATTACAATCGTTTCCGCGAAGATTTTGATATTGCGAAATCCTTGGGCCACAACGCTCATCGTTTTTCCATCGAGTGGTCGCGAGTTGAACCAGAGGAGGGGGAATTCAATGAGAAAGAAATAGAGCACTACCGCGAGGTCATCAAAGCTCTCCGCGAACGCAGCCTGGAACCATTTGTGACACTTTGGCATTCAACCAATCCAATGTGGATTAGGGATATCGGAGGCTGGGAGAATCCGAAAACTGTAGAACATTTTGTTCGCTATGTCGACAAAATTGTACGATCGTTGAAAAGTGTCACATATTGGATGCCAATTAATGAGCCTAGCGTGTACGTTGGACATAGCTATGTTATTGGAGTGTTCCCGCCGCAGGTTAAAAGTTTTAGGAGAGCGAATAAGGTTTTAAAAAACTTGCTAGCCGCCCATGTGAAAGCATACGAAATTATCCATGATTCGCTGGGTAAAAACGCCGTGGTAGGTAGTGCATATAATTTGCATTACCATGTTCCGAAAAGGCCAGGGAATTTTTTAGATATAATGACTACTAAGCTTTTTAATTATATTCGTGATATCAGACCATTGAATCAGAATATGCGACATAGCGACTTTATTGGGCTGAATTATTATTATAGAGACACGGTTAAATTTATTGGTTACGGTGGGCGATTTGGGCCGATTGATATACAAAATCCTAATGAGTGGACGTCCGATCGTGGTTGGGATATTTTCCCCGAAGGCATTTATCATGTTTTAAAAAGTCTAAAGAGATATAAAAAGCCTATTTATATCACCGAAAACGGAGTGGCTGACGCGAAAGATGTCCATCGCGAGAGATTTATTAAAGAGCATCTCGAATGGATTTCAAAAGCAATCAAAGAGGGGGTTGATGTTCGCGGATATTTCTACTGGTCGCTTATGGATAACTTCGAATGGGACAAAGGATTCTGGCCGAGATTCGGTTTGGTCGAGGTCGATTATAAAACCCTGCAGAGAAAAATTAGAAAAAGCGCCTATTTTTTATCCACAATGCCCTCGAACGTAGGGTGAAAGCGTGGTATAATATACGCAATTGAGCCCAAAGGTCGAATTTGACTCAAAATTTCCTCGCGAGGGAATTTTATAGGGGCTAAATAGGGGAAAAATAAATAATAAATAAATAATATATGTTGGTTCAAACTTGGGGTGATGTTTTAGTGGCATCTTTCCAAAATCTGTGGTCCGGAGTGGTCGGGTTTGTGCCGCGTTTGATCGTGGCTATTATTGTTTTTGTAATCGGCTGGGTGATAGCGATGGCCTTGGGCAAAGTGATTGCCCAGATTATCCGCACCGCTAAAGTCGACAAAGCCCTTCAGTCCATCGGCCTAGAGGAGCCGTTATCGCGCGCCGGAATGCGCCTGGACGCGGGCGCTTTCATCGGCGGACTCGTGAAATGGTTCTTCATTATCGTTTTCTTGGCGGCTACGGTGGAAGTGTTGGGCCTTTCCCAGGTAACTGTTTTCCTGCAGGAAGTGGTGCTGCTGTATCTGCCGAACGTTTTCGTGGCGGCTTTAATCTTGGTGGTGGCGGCGCTGATTGCGGATGCGGTTAGCCGGCTGGTTTCCGGCACGGCGAAAGCGGCAAGTCTTCCTTCGGCTGGCTTCTTGGGCGGGGTTAGTAAGTGGGCTATCTGGGTTTTCGCGATCCTGGCGGCGCTATACCAGCTCGGCATTGCGGGACCGATGGTTCAAACGCTTTTCACGGGCGTGGTTGCGGCGCTTGCTCTGGCCTTGGGACTCGCCTTCGGCTTGGGCGGCAAAGACACCGCTTCAAAGTATCTCGACCGTCTGCGCTCGGACATCTCAAATCGGTAAGTTAATACTGAATTTGACTCGAGAACCGCTCCGCTTTCGGAGCGGTTCTCATTTTCCACAAGGGGCTTGACGCGCCAAATGATAGGATTATAATGGAAACACAATCTTATGAGGCTTAATTTAACCAAATTCAGACATAGAAGCGGATAAAATCACGCGTAGTTGCGCTATGTAGTCCGCTTCTCGGCGGATTTTTTCATAAGTTCATAGGATTGAGAACTTTAACAATTTAAAGAGCACCAATGTATAAAAATAACTTTGATCTAAAGCTGGAGAGCTTTTAGATCGGAGCGGAAAATAAGGGCGTATGGTGGATGCCTAGGGTTTCGAAGACGACGAAGGACGTGGCGTGACTGCGATAAGCATCGGGGAGGTGTCGAGCAACCTTTGATCCGGTGATTTCCGAATGGGGTAACCTAATTCGAGTAATGTCGAATTGCTTTCCGAGTAACTTCGGACTGCGTGCACCTGGGGAAGTGAAACATCTCAGTACCCAGAGGAAAAGAAAACAAAAATTTATTCCCTAAGTAGCGGCGAGCGAAAGGGGAAGAGCCCAAACCTCGCTTCACTATTCATAAATTTATTTTTGAGTAGTGGGCGGGGGGTAGTAAGAAAAAGACTTTCCGGAGCGTATAGCTATGTTCAGGAAGGGAGTTTAGAAATATAAAAGTTGTTTAAGGGAACGGCCCTGGAAAGGCCGGCCAAAGAGGGTAATAGCCCCGTACTTAAAAAACCTTTTATGCTCCTTGTCTTTTTTCTTGAGTACTTCGAGAACAAGATAAGCTCGGAGGAAACAGGGAGAACTACTCTCCTAAGGCTAAATACTTCGAAACACCGATAGTGAACTAGTACCGTGAGGGAAAGGTGAAAA
The DNA here is from genome assembly GCA_964366725.1 of uncultured Candidatus Saccharibacteria bacterium. GTDB lineage: Bacteria > Patescibacteriota > Minisyncoccia > 2-02-FULL-40-12 > GWA2-44-9 > JACPAB01. Next base: position 5,521 of record CAYIUL010000036.1, read on the forward strand.
GCAGCCCG
>CAYIUL010000037.1:0-5350 GCA_964366725.1 uncultured Candidatus Saccharibacteria bacterium
ACCCTGACAATCGGTTCGTGTGCGTCGTGCCTCGCAACTATCCATGTTTCTCTCCGCCTTCGGCGGGGAGTTTTCTTAGTTGCCGGAGCCAACTGCCGAGTTGCTTGCCGATATCCGCAAGTTGTTTGGACAGGATGGCGTATTGAGTACTCTTGACAACCTCCACTTCCCAAGCCAGCCGGAACAAGAATTTCAAAGAGTCTAATTTCTTGGAAGTAAGCTCAATGACTGGTATTTTCTCTGTGCCATTTAGAAATACCGCCGAAAAAAGCAATTCGGATATTTCTATTGCAAGAATGTCAATACGAGAACCCAAGGTGTTTCTGGACGGAGTGGGGAAATGGGGTAGAATAAAATGCCAGGATTTGTAGAATTCAATAACCGCATGAATAATAGGCAGAGATGTCTGGGGGGGGTGTAGAAGGATTGGTTTTAGTCATGGTTTTGAACAAATCATTAGTTTGGAAAATCTGTTGGAGTCCTGGAGAGAATTCCTGAAAGGCAAGCGCAAAAGAAAGGATGTTCAGGAGTTTTCTTTGTGTTTGATGGATAACATTATCCGGCTTCATCAAGATTTAGCCCAGCATACATACAATCACGGCTCATATCAAGCGTTCCGCATCAATGACCCCAAGCCGAGACAGATACACAAATCATTAGTACGGGACCGATTATTGCATCATGCCATTTGTCGGCAGCTTTATCCATTTTTCGACAAGACATTCATTGCCGATTCTTTCTCGTGCCGAATCAACAAGGGAACACACAAAGCGTTAAACAGATTTCGCCGGTTCGGGTATAAAGTAAGCAAAAACAACACCAAAACTTGTTGGGTCTTGAAATGCGACATCAGGAAGTTTTTTGAGAATATTAACCACGAGATTTTACTCGCTATTCTTGATAAGCACATCCCTGACAAAGGTATAATTTGGCTTCTTGAAAGAGTTATCAGAAGCTTCACATCCGCTCCCGGCCAGGGATTGCCACTTGGCAACCTCACCTCACAATTATTCGTTAATATCTATATGAACGAATTTGACCAGTTTATAAAACACAAACTGAAAACAAAATACTATATCAGATATGCTGACGACTTTCTGATTCTGTCTCATGACAAAACATGGCTTCAGGAATTGCTGCCTCGGATTGCTGATTTTCTCGAAGAAAAATTACGACTTCAGATACATCCCAATAAGATTTATCTTAAAACCCTATCTTCGGGAGTGGATTTTCTGGGCTGGGTTCATTTCCCGACTTATAGGGTGTTGAGGACCACAACAAAGAGAAGGATGATAAAAAGATTAAATGCTTCAAATAACTCTCCAACCAAACAATCATATCTTGGGTTATTGAAGCATGGAAATACTTTTAAATTAAAAAGTGTGGTAAAATCTATCAAATGATTGACCTCGTCTTAAAAAATTACACTTCGCAAAAATCTCCCAAGGAGAGTTTTTTTGTTAGAGTTTTAGGAACGGCGGCGAAGGAATTAAAATTAAAAGGCGATTTGGAAATGAGCATCAATTTGGTGGGGGAAGGCAAGATAAGGGATTTAAACAAAAAACACAGAAAAAAAGATAAGCCGACTGATGTCTTGTCTTTTCCGCTGGGGGGCGGCAACGGCGATATTTTTATTTGCTTGTCCATTGCCAAAAAGGAAGCAAAGCGGGAAAATATAAGCATAGAGAGAAAATTAGCCCAGCTGACCGCGCATGGATTTTTGCATTTGCTTGGCTATGACCACGAAAAGTCAAAGAGAGACGCGCAGAAAATGTTTAAATTAGAAAGTAAAATTTTGAGTAAAATTTAAATGGCAAGGCCGTATTTAATAAGTGGTATTGATGTCGGTAATTCCCAGGTCAAAGTTGTTGTTGCCAAAATTGACCGCGACACGCTCGGCATTGAGATATTGGGCGTGGGCAGCGCTCCGTCAAACGGTTTGCGCAGGGGCATGGTGGTGGATATGGAAGAGACCATAGACAACATCAGGGCGGCTGTGCAGAGAGCCGAGGCGATGGCCGGGGTCTCGGTTAAGAGAGCTTACCTTGCCGTCAACGGGCTTCATATAAAGAATCAGGTTTCCAGGGGGGTTATTGCTGTTTCTCGCGCCGATAATGAAATTTCCCAAAACGACATCGACAGAGTGCTGCAGGCGGCATCTGTCGTAAGCTTGCCGCCGAACAGAGAGATAATTCATGTCATTCCCAGAAACTACATTGTGGACGGAGTGGAAAACGTAAAAAATCCTCTGGGGATGAAGGGGGTGCGTCTTGAAGCCGAGGTTTTTATAATCGAAGGCCTGTTGCCGTATTTGAGAAATCTTGCCAAATGCGTGAACGAGAACAATATCGAAGTTGCCGAGTTGGTATACGCCCCCTTGGCCGCGTCTTTGTCGGTATTGGATAAAAACCAGAAAGAGTATGGAGTCGTGAGCATTGACTTCGGCGGCGGCACATCCACTTTGACGGTTTTCGAAGAAGCCGATCTGCTTCATAGCGTAGTTCTGCCGGTTGGCTCCAAGCACATTACCGCCGATCTGGCCGTTGCCCTGCGGACCTCCATGGACGTTGCCGAAAGGGTAAAGCTTGAGCACGGCACCACGTCCGAGAGTTTGGATCTCCGAAAGAGAGAAAATATCGATCTTTCGGAACTGGTGGGAGAAGAGAATTTCTTTTGGCCCAAGAAGCAACTCGTTAACGTGATAGACGCGCGGGCCCACGAACTGCTGGATCTGGTTTCCGCGGAACTCAAGAAAATATCAAAGGGTATGCTTCCGGCCGGCGTGGTGTTGTCGGGCGGGGGAGCCAATCTTCCGGGTTTGGCGGCCCTGGTCAAGGAAAAACTTCGGCTCCCCGTCAGGATAGCCAGGCCGGTGATCCTCCAAGGTAACGCCGAAGATCAGAACGACCCGTCTTTTTCTGTCGCCACAGGGTTGGTTTTGTGGGGATTGGAGGAAGAGTTCGGCCAGGCCAGAGTAAAATCCGTCCCGGCGTCAAAGAATATGTTTTTCAAGAAAGCCGGCGGATGGCTGAAAAACTTTTTACCCTAAGTATATTGAGCGGTTTGTCATAGCTATCAACAGAGTTATCCACAGGCAGTTGACCAACTATTTGATGCTGGTATCCTTTTGTGTTAATACGAGGTATAAATTACCAACGACCAACGACCAACGACCAACGACAAAAAAGGATTCGGAATTTGTTGTAGGTCGTAAGTCGTAAGTTATAGGTTGCTGAATTGGCACAAATCAAACCACCATTTGAAACATTTGCGAGAATAAAAGTAGTCGGAGTCGGCGGCTCCGGAAAGAACGCGCTTGAAAGAATGATCCAGTCCAGAATTCATGGCGTTGAATTTATTGCTGTAAATACCGATGCTCAAGACCTGCATGCTTCAAGCGCGCCAGTTAAGATCCATATCGGAAAGAGCTTGACTAGGGGGCTGGGCGCCGGAATGAATCCCGACATTGGCAGACAGGCCATGGAAGACACAAAAGAAGAAATGATGAACGCCCTTAAGGGCGCGGACATGGTTTTTATCGCCGGAGGCATGGGCGGTGGCACTGCCACCGGCGCTGCTCCGGTTATAGCTGATATTGCTCGCGATGTCGGAGCGCTGACAGTCGCGGTGGTTACCAAGCCGTTCAGTTTCGAAGGGGCTCAAAGAATGAAAATCGCGGAAGACGGCTGGAACACGCTTAGAGATAAAGTTGACGCTCTCATCACCATACCGAATGACCGCCTTCTTTCTGTGATTGACCGCAAAACCCCGCTATTGGAGGCCTTTGCTGTTGTCGATGATGTTTTAAGACAGGGCGTCCAGGGAATTTCCGATCTGATAACGATTCCCGGAGTGATAAACGTGGATTTTGCCGATGTTAAAGCCATTATGGCCAATTCCGGTTCGGCTCTTATGGGCATCGGCAGGGCCAGCGGAGAGGACCGGGCCATCGAGGCAGCCAAGATGGCCATCAATTCTCCGTTGTTGGAGGTTTCCATAGACGGCGCCAAAGGGGTCTTGTTCAATGTTTCCGGTGGAGCCGATATGGCTATGGCGGAAATAAACGAAGCGGCCAGAATAATAACGGAACACATCGATCAGGACGCAAGAGTGATATTTGGCGCAGTCCTGGATGACAAGCTTAAGAAAGGGGAATTGAAAGTGACCGTGGTTGCTACAGGATTTAACAACGGTCATCCAGTTTCTGCCAGGCCTGCCATGAATCAAACAAGCAATCTATTCGGCCAATCGTCCAAACCAATGTCCGGTGGCAACGGCTCCATAAAAGAACTCGTCGATTCTTCGGTTAACGACGACGAATTTGATATACCCGCCTTCATCCGCCGCAAGATAAATAAATAGGCGAGGCTTGCCGACTTATCAACAAATTTGTCTCTTGAAGAAAGATTCTAGAGGGATAAAATTGATCTGTAGATGAGCGTAGTTTTTAAAAGTACCGGACTCGCCTGAATGATCCCGCTTTAAAGCGGGTTTCAAACTTAATTTACCAGGAACACACCGCCGGATGGCGGATATTTTTTCCAAGATTTTAAACTGAAATGGACCAAACCGCCACACAACTCCTTAATACGACGGAAGAACAAAAGCGCCTTGGCTTTTCGACCGCCAGGGGACTGCGCTGGCCCCGCATCTTTGGAACAAAACATCCTTACGACGAAATTGTCTGGGAAAAAAGAACCGCCAAGATAACCAAAGGCGACGGCACGGTTGTTTTTGAACAGAAAGACGTTGAAGTTCCCAATTTCTGGAGCCAGACAGCCGCGGATATTACCGCTTCAAAATATTTTCGCGGACGGCTCGATGCTCCGGAGAGGGAAAAAAGCGCCAGACAAATGGTGGACAGGGTGGCGCAAACCGTTGGTAACTGGGGTTGGAAAGACGGATATTTTGCCGCCGAAGAAGACCGCGACAACTTCACGCTCGACCTGACCTGGATACTGGTCAATCAATATGCCGCGTTCAACAGCCCGGTTTGGTTCAATGTCGGCGTCCACGAAAGGCCGCAAACGAGCGCCTGTTTTATCTTGGCAGTAGAAGACAACATGCAGTCCATACTTGACTGGTATCGCGATGAGGGCTGGATATTCAAGTATGGTTCCGGCGCGGGCACGAACCTTTCTAAACTGCGTTCGTCGAGAGAACCGTTGTCAAAGGGGGGATTTTCTTCGGGGCCGGTCTCGTTCATGAAGGGCGCCGACGGTGTTGCCAACTCCATCCGCTCGGGCGGCACGACAAGGCGGGCGGCTAAAATGGTTATTTTAAACTCCGACCATCCGGATATTAAAAATTTCATTTATTGCAAGAAAATTATCGAGGACATGACCAAGGC
>CAYIUL010000038.1:0-5341 GCA_964366725.1 uncultured Candidatus Saccharibacteria bacterium
TGGACGCGGAAATATAATCCGCCAAAAACAGTTTCAATCTCTATGCGTCCTGTCGGGTATTTTCCAAAAAGATCTTTAAATAATTCGGCTTGCCATTCTTTTTTTGAATCGTCTTTTTCTGATAGTTGCCTGTAATATTCAATAACCGATCTGACATCATCGCGTATTTCAACATATTTGCCCACACTGTGGTCTAATTTTGAAACTACGTCTCTTGGTAGATCCGTGGAACTTTTCGCCACTAACCCCCCAATTTTTTCTTTAAGTTCTTTACTGGAAATATCAGGGTTTTCTCTCAAAACATTTTCAACATCGATACTTATTTGGGCAGTATTTTCTCTCATAACCCTAAGTTTTTCTTTAAAATCACGGATCAATGTTCTTCGTTGACTCGATTGGACTTCCGGGGGCAGGCTTCTAACAAATTGCCTTACTTCTCTTAACTCCCAATTTGGATCGAATTCAGCAATGTCAAGATGCCTCCTTTGAAATGCTAGGGTCTCCGGAAGCAGAACTTCTGTTCGCGGTTCTTTGTTTTCTACTTCTGCTTTTGTTTCAGGTCTTTCAAGGCCGAGCATAGTTTTAAATTTTTCTATTCCTCGCATTTGTTTAAAGAATTTAGTTATTTGAGTTTAAGCATTATTTGCAATTATTGCAATAATCGCAACAGGGACTCCCCGGTCATTTCTTCGGGTTTTGCCAGTCCCATCAATGCCAAGACAGTCGGAGCGATATCCGTCAGGAGACCGCTTGCCTGCGACATGCTTTTGGTTATATCTTCTTCCATTCGGCTTCTCCCGAACTCTTTCCCGACCAAATATAAGGGCACCGGATTATCGTTATGCTTTGTTTCTCTTGCGCCTGTGAGCTGGTAAAGGAGCGATTCGGCGTTTCCGTGGTCTGCCGTAACGAGCATCGTTCCGTCTTTTTCCAAAACGGCGTCCAAGAGTCGGCCTATCTGTTGGTCGACGGCTTCAATTCCTTTTACCGTTGCCTCAAAACTTCCGGAATGGGAAAGAATATCGGCATTCGCGAAATTTATAACATAAAAGTCAGCCGGCTCGCTGTTCAAGCTTTCGATAACCTTATCGGCAATGTCGGAAGCGCGCATTTGCGGTTTCTCAAGATGGTCTTTCTCCGACTCCATGAAAATATCGACTTCGCCATCGAACGGCTCGTTTTTCAGGCAGTTAAAAAAATACGTGACATGAGCGTATTTTTCCGTCTCGGCTATATGGAACTGGTTCAATCCCTGTTTGGCGAGATACTCCGCCAGTCCGTTATGGATCTCCGGGGAAGGGAAAGCCACGTTTAGCCGGGCGTCTTCAAGATATTGGGTCATTGAAGCCACGAACAAGTTCTGAAAACGTTTAATGGGAAAGATCTCAAAGTCGGATTCGATGAAACTTTTTGTTAACTGCCTCATGCTGTCCTCTCTGAAGTTGAAGAATATCAAAGCGTCGTTTTCTCCGATGAGACCCTGCTCATCCATGATCAGCGGCGGTATTTTCGAATCGGTTATATCTTGTCCGTAGAGTTCCTCGAGTTTTTTTAGGAGATCAGCTGTTTTTTCTCCCGCGCCCCGGACCATCAGATCATAAGTTTTATTCGTATAATCCCAGTTCTTGCTCCTATCCATGGCAAAATCCCGGCCGATAATAGTGGCTATGTTGCCGGCACCCGTTTTAGCGAGATGATCCTGAACCTTTTTGACCAAGATCGCGCCTTCTTTGAGCCCGGAGTCCTTGCCGTCCGTGAAAAGGTGGAGCTTTACGTTACGGACTTCATTCCTGGCGGCCAGATCGATAAGGGCGATTAAGTGGTCAATGTGCGAGTGAACCGATCCTGAAGTCAAAAGCCCGGCCAGATGGAGGGTAGAATTGTTCGCTCGAGCGTGCTCGACGGCTTTTTTTAGAACTTCGTTCTCGAAAAATTCCCCGGTCGCGATGGCTTTGTCGATACGGCTCAAATACTGGAAAATTATCCTTCCCGCGCCGATGGTCAAATGGCCCACCTCGCTGTTTCCCGGTTCGCCCCACGTCATCCCGGCCGCTTTTCCGGAGGCCTGAATAAGAAGCGACGGATAGTTCTGCTGGATGGAATTTATATTAGGTGTCTGCGCGCTTAAAATAGCATTGCCGTGTTTTTGCTTTGAATAACCCCACCCGTCAAGAATTGTGAGGATGACCGGACGCATTTAAGTTGGATATCTGATCAATTTTACTCTTAGTATACAGTATCGGCACCGGAACTCCAAAAAGTTATCTTGACTTTGACATTTGACATAGAAAATGTATGTGTTAAACTTTTGGGGCACTTTAAAATCAGAGGGTTAAAAAATGAAGAGATCTATGTCATGCCTGGCGACCATCATTCTTTTGACAAGTTTTCCTGGAGTGGTCAACGCAGATGAGACAAAAGGCAAACCGGCGGACGTGAGGGATAAGTCCTTTGTTTTTCACTACGTCCCGCTACAAGTTGGAGCCACTCCTTTAACGGAACGGAGTCGGTATGGGAAGGACTGGCTGCATTCTTTTCAGTTCACTGCTTGTAAGACAGCTATTTTCCGGGCCTGTGGAGTTGGTTTGACGTTCGGGTATGCTACTGGTAGACCTTCGGTAATACATAACCCGCTTGATCCAATGGACCCGATAACTATTAGTAACTCTGTTTATACTTTGGGCTTGTCGTTTCCTGTGACAACTCGAGTGTGGACCCAAACGGAATCGGATAAACATAGCTCTTTTGAAATTAATCTTAACACCAGCCCCTTCTATGACTTGCGCTTAAAACGCTGGACCCTCGTTTACGGAATAGGCGCAACATTTTAAGAAACAGGACAAAGGCCCCACCCCGGGCCTTTTAGTTTATGGCTAAAAGTCGATTTGCATAAAAATTATCTCCTTGTTATAATAAAAATAGAATTTTTAACTTTAGTTCAGTAGATACTTAAAAGTGATTTACTCAACTTTCACACAAAATGCTTACAGATCTAAGTCCGCTCATTGCGGCAGTTTCAGCGTTGTTACCGGGGTTATTGATCGGGTATCTCTTAAGACAGCTGATCGCAAGTAGAAGTATCGGCTCGGCGGAGTCCAAGGCGGAAGGCCTGCTCACCGAAGCAAAATCACAGTCGCAAGATATTCTCCTTGAAGCCAAGAACAAGGCCCTTAAGGTTTTGGAAGAGGCCAAAAAAGAGGAAAAAGAGCGTCGGGATCAGGTCTTAAAGATAGAGAACCTTCTTACCAAGAAAGAAGGGGAACTCGACCAAAGATCAAAAGAACTGTATTCGGAAAAAGAAACCGTAAAATTAAAAGCGGTAGAGTTGGCCTCCCTCAAAACCGATCTCGAAAACACCAGACAGAAACAGCTCACGGAGCTGGAAAGGGTCGCCGGCCTGGACCGGCAAGAAGCCAAAGCCGAGCTTATGGCCAAGACGGAGGAAGAATATAAAGACGATTTTTATAAAAGAATAAGAAAGCTCGAACAGGAACAAAGAGAAGAACTGGACAAAAAAGCGAAAGAGATCCTTACTCTGGCCATTCAAAGATATTCCGGTTCGCATATCGCCGACGTGACCACAACCGTGGTTTCTTTGCCCTCGGATGAGGTAAAGGGCAAGATAATCGGCAAAGAAGGCCGGAATATCAAGACCATCGAACGGCTTACGGGGGTGGACGTTATCATTGACGATACTCCGGAAGCGTTGGTAATCTCGGGTTTCGACCCTGTCAGAAGGCAGGTAGCCAAGCTGGCAATTGAAAAATTGATAGCTGACGGCAGGATACATCCGGCCAAGATCGAGGAAATGGTTGAAAAGGCCAGAACCGAGCTCAATGAAAAGATAAAAGAAGCCGGAGAGGCGGCGCTTTTTGAGACCGGAGTCGGTCCCATGGACCCAAAACTTACATATTTACTTGGCCGTCTGGCTTTCCGGACCAGCTATGGCCAGAATGTCCTCCTTCATTCCATAGAAATGACCCATATCGCTGGAATGCTGGCCGCCGAATTGGGAGTTGACGTATCGATCGCAAAAAAAGGCGCTTTGTTCCATGACATAGGCAAAGCGGTGGACCACGAAGTCCAGGGGACTCACGTCGAAATAGGACGGAAAATACTCCAAAAGTTCGGAGCCGACGACAGGGTTATCAAGGCGATGGAAGCCCATCACGAGGAATATCCCTACGTTACGCTCGAGTCAAGAATAGTCCAGACAGCCGACGCCATATCGGGAGCCCGTCCCGGGGCGAGAAAAGACACCGTCGAGATCTACCTTAAGCGGCTGGGAGACCTGGAAAGGATTGCCGGCTCGTTTGACGGCGTGGAAAAATCATACGCCATCCAGGCAGGCCGTGAATTGAGGATATTCGTCACACCCACCAAGATAGACGACCTCGGAGCCATAAAACTCGCCAAAGACATAGCCAAAAAAGTTGAAGACGAGATGAAGTATCCCGGCGAGATAAAAGTTAACGTCATTCGCGAAACGAGGGCTATCGAGTATGCCCGCTAAACACACGTTGACACCGCATACTCACTTGATAACATAATTACATGAGCGAACTTACTAAGGAATATTTTGACCAACAGATAGGTGGTTTGAGATCTGATATGGACAAGGGGTTTGATTCTGTCGAGAAAAAAATTGAAAACGAAGCATCCGACCTTGCTACAATGGTCAGCAACCTGGAAGACCGTATTGATGTCCGTGACCAAGTCCAAAACCTGGATAAACGGATGAAGAAGATAGAATCAGCTCTCAATATCTCAGCTTAGACCAGTATTTTAATATTTTGTTAATAAAAAAGCCCCGCGTGTTGCGGGGCTTGCCGGTGGTTACCGTCGGCGTCTTGGGACGAGGTCGTCCAACTCCTTGAATGTACCCTTGATACACCAGCCGATGCCGTCATACTCGGCTTTGTCGAACTTATCAATGTCCTCGACCTTTACGAGACCGTCGAGGTAGTCGCGGGACAGCGTCTGGGTTAGCAGACATGTCTGGGCGTCCTCGTAGTACTCGCAAAATTCGCCGCAGTGGAGCTTGTTATTCGTTTGCTTTCTGACTTGGATGAATCGGTTCGTCCGAGGGTCGAAGTAAACATCTCCCTCGAACTGTTCCGGCTCCTCCGGCTCTCTCATCCACGACGGTTCAAAAAATGGGTCCCAATTGTCATCAAATGCCATCTCTCACCTCCAAAGTTAAGGATAAACATATCATACTCCTTTTATATAAAATGTCAATACTTTGAAAATCTTAGGTTTTTCCGACTCATTATCAACAGGGGACTTGCGTTTTCCGCATAAAACCTCAATAATTGATAAAAGTGTAGGAATTCTAATG
>CAYIUL010000039.1:0-4761 GCA_964366725.1 uncultured Candidatus Saccharibacteria bacterium
CCGCATAAAACTTTGCTAAGTTTTTGCTCTCTCTCGGCTACCCGCCTGCGAACGTCCTGATTTTGGAATAAGGTGTCGCTCCAAAGCAACTGCTCCCAAAGCGCGCTTTTCCGACTGAAGCGGGCATGGTTCAATGCGTAAGCATTGAGAGCGAAGGAGGAATGCAATGAGTCCCGACGCTGGCGGGACGAATGGTAGTCTTGGGAGTGGTTGCTTTAGGTGAAGCGACTATTGGATTTTCCAGATTTTGTTGTCTTTGGAAACGAGGTAGATGGACTCGTCTTGATCAAGATATGCCTGACTGAAGGCTTCTTGGCTTGAAATTTTGAGAGTCTTAAATAGAGTTCCGGTCGCCTTGCTTATGAGGTAAATTCTGCCCATATCTTTATTTATTAAGTAAAGATATTGAGAGTCTTTGTTTGTGGCTAAGACACTAGATTCGTTTGGAAGAACAAGAGTATTAATTTCACCTTGCTTTTCGCCTTTGTAATATGTGGTCAGGAGACCTGATTTATTTAAAATATAGACCTTTCCATCGACAGTAAGCAATAATGGTTCTGTTGGAAGTGTACCATCTTTGAGCCATTGTACTGCATCTTTTGCTTTACTATCCACATCGGCAATCTTGGAAATTCCATCAATGGCAATAAAGTAAAGATTGTCTTCGTAAATATCTAAACCAATTGCTCCTGTTTTTTCTTTTTGGGTAGCAATTAATGTGGCTTTGTCACTAACACTCTTCGGTAATGTTTCGGTAAGAGTAGGGGAAACTTCAGTAGCGTTATCTAAGGTATCTAAAAGTTTTATCATCTCATCTTTAACATCATCTGTTTTGTTTGATTGTGAAATTGAGCCAATACTTAAAATAGAACCAAGGAGAAGTTTTCTAGCACTCAAGAAATCGTTTTGGTCAATTTTTGTTTTTGCCAACTTTACATTGTCTTTAGCTTCGTTAACCACATTTGCCGTCTGTCTTTGGCTTGGACTAATTATAAAGAACGACTTTACGGCCCAAGCGCCGAGAATAACCACAACCCCTAATGAGATGAAAAAAATCATTTTGTTCTGTCGTTTTGGTAAAAGCATTTTTATTTTTCCGAGGACAACAGCAAAAAGGTTATCTTTTTTGCCTAATGAAAACTCGGATCTTATTATTCTTGGAAGTTCTACATCGGAACTTTCATAATTATGTTGTTGTTTTTGACCGGTCATATTTTTTGCTGATTCAGAAGCTAATGTGATGGTGTTTTGTTTGTTTGGTTTTTCTTCAGTTATTTCTGAGGCGATAGCTATTGGGGGAGTAATCCTTGCTATCTTGGGAGTTACCGCTGGTTCTTTGGTTAAATTAAGATTGATATGCAAAGCGGCACAGGCAAAGTCAGCTTTCTCTTCCTTTATTGAGTTTATTTTTTCAAGAAACTGTTCGGTATTAAGCTTAAGGAGATTTTCTTTGATTGCCTTTTCTCTGGCGGTAATTAAACGACTTGGATAAAAAGCTAATATTTTATCTTCGGGCATAATCTTTCCGGAAACAACATGAGAAAATTCTTTCTCCTCAACCTTTTCTTTTGTAAATAAGTCTATGTTGTTGAGAATGTCTATTGTCTTATCATCACGAGCTAGGATAATTTTGAATTTACCTATTTTGGAAATGTTTATATTTTCACCAGCAAGGGCAAAAATTCCCATGTTTATTTTGACGTTTTTGTCGGTAAAGAATTCGCTGACGACGTCGTTAATTTTTTTAAGGGTTGCAGAAAACGCTTCTTTTGGAGAAAGGTCGGGATCTGAATAATATTCACGTTTGGCTAAAGAAGCCACAAGATTGGTGATATAGGCAACATTAGATTCCTCGGTTTCATTTTCTTGATTCGAGCTACTAATAGTTTCAGCACCCTGTTGAGTGTTGCCTACAATATATAAATTTCCAAGTTTCCTTTTGGATTCGTCGGAGTTATAGTCGTAAGAAAAAATATCGAGATGACCTTCTTTCTGGGATCCTTTAATTAAGATTTCTGTTTGAGTCGGTTTTAGAAATATTTTTTCCATGATGGTGCGGGGTTTACTTTTTGGCTTCTTAGTGTAAACTATTGAAGTTAATACTTCTATTCTAATTCACTTTAAGCATAAATGTCAAAAGACGTACTTGATAACTTGTTCGGTTCAAAGATTAGGGTTAAAATCCTAAAATTTTTATTTCGAAATTATCCGGCCGATTTTACTATTGGGGACTTGGCGAGTCGAATACAGGAAAGTTACGGAGCTACTAAAAAAGAGATTGAAGATCTCAGTGGTTTTCGCTTGGTAAGAAAAAAATAATATTTGAAAGATGCTTAAGAAAAAAATCAAAAAACTCAAAAAGAAAACCAAAAAATCTCAACCAAAAGTTAACGGAGGTAGTGTTAAATATGTTCTTAATTCTAATTTTGAATTTTTCTCTGAATTAAAAAGTTTGATTATGAAATCTTCTCCAGCCGAGAAAAATAAAATGGTTAGAAAGATTTATGGCTTGGGCAGAATAAAATTAGCTATAATCTCGGGGGTATTTCTTAATAACGAAACAGAGAATTACGACAATTCAATAGCGGATCTTTTTATTGTGGGTGATGATATAAATAAGGAAAAATTGAGGAAATTCTTAAGGGCACTTGAGGCAGAAGTCGGAAGAGAGGTAAAATTAAGCATAATGGATAAAGAGGAGTTTGATTATCGTTATGGCATGTTTGATCGTTTCGTTAGAGTGTTACTTGAAGGACCTCACGAAAAAATAATTAATAAACTTGGCCTCTAAGGGCGTTTAGCTCAGCTGGTTAGAGCGTTGCATTCACATTGCAAAGGTCGCTGGTTCGAATCCAGCAACGCCCATTTGCGACAAGCCAGAATATCACTAGACAAACCGTTTAAAAAATTTTGTATGCCCCTGGACATCGGAATCGGAATTTTCTCGGCAATCATCGCTGGCAAAATATTTTCGACTGAATTAACGCCGCTCCTTATTGGCCTCGGCATTGCCTTTGCGCTCCTTCCGGACATTGATTTTGTCTATTCTCTTCTCAAGAACGGCCACCGCAATCATAAAGCCATTGCCACCCACCGCGATCTTATTCATTACCCTCTTATATATCTTCCGGCCGGCGCACTTCTGGCTTGGCTCGTGGACAGCCAGTGGGCAATGCTTTTTCTGCTTGCTTCCATCGGTCATTTCCTCCATGATTCCATCGGCATCGGCTGGGGCATCCCCTGGCTCTGGCCGTTCAGCGATGCGAACTACACCTTCCTCTATCGTTACTCCCCGCCAGGCAAAAGGCTGCCGAGAAAACTTATCTACCGTTGGGAGCGCAAGCAGCTTGATGAGCTTATCGAGCGCTACGGCGATCCGGAATGGTTCTACAACATCTACGTCCGGCTGCATCCCTTCTTTCTAGTTGAGATATTATTTTTCGTTGCGGCATCAGTCGTATTGTGGAGAATAATATAATACCCAGTACTAAGGGCGGTTAGCCCCGACCGCCAGTAGAACTGGCGGTCGGGGTCCCGACCCCTCGCGGGCGTCGGGACTCAGAATGTATATGGCGTATGTTTATATCCTCAGGAATGAGGCGGGAAGATACTATATCGGCAGTACCGAAAATCTGCTGCAACGATTACGCCACCATCGCGGCGGCCACACTCTGACAACGAAACGACTCAGCGCAACGGAACTAGCCCTTACACAGGAATACGCGACGCTCCGAGAAGCGAGAGCGGTGGAGCGCAGGCTTAAAAAATTAAGGCGGCGAGATTACATCGAAAGGATCATTCGGGACGGCTACATCAAATTGGGCGGTTAGCTCAGTGGTAGAGCGCAACATTGACATTGTTGAGGCCGCAGGTCCGATCCCTGCACCGCCCACATGCGATCCTTGATTATACACGAGGATAGGAACTTTTTGGTTTTGAATAAACCGGTCGGAATGGCAGTGCATCGCGGCGCTGGCGTGAATGAAAAAACACTTGTTGATTGGCTGGTTGAAAAATATCCGGAGATTAAAAGTGTAGGCGATGATCCCTCTCAACGCCCCGGAATTGTACACCGATTAGATAAAGATACCTCGGGTGTAATGCTGGTTGCGCGAAACCAACCAACCTTCGAGAAATTAAAGCAACTATTCAAGGAACGGAAAGTTGAAAAAACATACCTCGCCCTCGTGATCGGCATGCCGAAGAAGAGATCCGGCGTGATTGCGACACCCATCGGCCGATTGGTGAGGCAGCCACTAAAGCGCGGCACGGGCCGAAGCGCACTGCGAGGCGCCCGAGCTGCCGTCACTGAATACCGAGTCCTCGAGCGCATGGGCAACTATTCTCTCCTTGAAGTCCGGCCCAAGACCGGGCGTACTCACCAGATTCGGGTGCATCTGGCCTCAATCGGCCAGCCGGTCGCCGGGGATCGGGTCTATGGCGGGGTAAAGTCCGAAATGGCCGGTCTAGAACGGCAATTTCTTCACGCCTCATCCCTTCAATTCAGCTATCCGGAGGGGCGGCGCTGGCGGTTTGATGCCGCATTGCCCGAGAATCTGGATCGAGTGTTAAAGCAGCTCCGGCGGTTGCGGAAGCGCAAAAATCATGCTACATAACATTTCATGGATGTGATTACCGAATTCACGCGCTCACAACTCCGGACCGACATCCCGGACATCCGTCCCGGAGATACTATTCGCGTGCTTCAGAAAATAAAGGAAGGAGATAAAGAACGCATCCAGTCCTTTGAGGGCTTGGTCA
>CAYIUL010000040.1:0-4279 GCA_964366725.1 uncultured Candidatus Saccharibacteria bacterium
ACAATAAAGAGTTGACCCTGTATCAGATTCAATCGTCTTTTAGTTTTGTGAGCAAGAAGGAACCGGATGAGAATTTCGCTTCGTACAGCAAATATCTGAAAACCAATAACTGGCAAATTACCGGGTCAACAGACAAAGAAGATGTCAAGCGCCTGACGGCTATTAAGGGGTCGGATAGATTGAGCATATCAATTAATGTAAGCCCTTTGAGCAAAGAAACTACCGTAGGCCTGTTTAATATTCACATCGGAACCTACGCGTCACTGAATAAATGATTATTTCCTGTCATTCCCACGCCAGCTGAATAAGAAACCTTGATAAAAATAAAAACGGCGGGTCGTCCCGTGAAGGGCGAACCCGCCTTTAAGTTGAAAGATTGGGCTGAAAAAGAGCTTTTACGACCTGCGAGGTCGTTATAACGACCTCGCAGGTCGTTGTCATTGAATTGAAATCTTGTAGACCCTGCCGGGGTTGGGCAGACGGCCAAACCACAGCCATTGTTCGCCCGAAGTCGCCTCGCAGGGAACTCTGACGTTAATCTGGTCAAGGCCGGCGAACCCGGGAGCCCGGCCGGCAAAAAGGACTTCGGCGTCAACGCCGTAAATCTGAACCACGGGTATTGTCTCCATCCACGCCAGCGGCTCGCTTGAAGCCGGCTCGCCATCGGCAACGACCGGAATAGTTCTCCCGCCGCCGGTAGGCCAGAGAGTTATTGCCTCGCATGCCCGCGCTTGGGTGAAAAGCGCCGGGTCGGCTCCGGGGATTGACACGCCCGGAGGAGCAATTAGCTGTCCCGACTGGTTGGTAATTATCGGCTCCTGTGTTTGGGCTCCGTTAGGATAGAAGCCCGTGAAAGTGAAGATTGCCAATGTTTTTTCAACTTCAGGCGAGAACTTGACTGTTCCTTTGGCCGTCAGCGCCGCCATCGGCGGCTTTTGGTCAACCGTTACTGAAACCTCGCAGCCGGAGGACAAATAGGCGATATTCGGTACTATCCCGTTAATCTGCCACAACTGCCCACCCTCAAGCCGCGTCATCGGCCCGGTATTTACAAACAACGGAGCATCAACCCCACAAATCGTAATCCTGGTGCTACCGAGTTTCCTTGACAGAGGCCAGGCCTTGGCGTTTTCAGCCGTCCCGAGATTCTTCCCGAAAAGCGAGAATATCGTCCCCGGCGCTAGTGGCTGATTGAGATCAAACGAGGCCCCGTTGGCAATGCCAAGGATTTCGGGAGGAAGCAGCGGTGGGCCTTGCACTTGCGCCGTTACCGAATTGGACATCACGGTGCCGGACGGATAGGTTAGGCGGAGAGCCAAGGTTACCATACCGCTGACGTTGGCTGGAAGCGAGAATGTTACCCGGTCGTTGGTAATCAAGTCGGGGCGAACGGGAACACCGTTAACCAGCGCTTCTACCACGGCTGGAGAGCCAATTGTGAAGTTATCGCCAGTCAACGTAACTTGCTGTCCTGCCTGCGCCGCGGAAGGCGCCTGCTGGATACAAGGGACGGCAAACTTCAGCCAGTATTGAACCGTCCCGTCGGGATTGAAGGTGAATATTGTTCCCTCGCATCTCGCAACTGTGACAGGATTGTAGGTATAAGTGCCGATTTTATGACTAAGCTTGCCAATTTGCTTGCCATCAGGCAGGCGGTCGCCCTCTTTCAGGAGGGTGGAAACGCTTTTTCCATTCCAGAGAGCAAACACAAATTCGTCTAATTGGCGATTAGTCCATGATTTCACTATTCCCGCATTTCTACTTTTGTCAGCAAGGATGCTGATATAAGCCGAGGTTCCGTCCTGAAATTGTGAGGGGATGTTAAATGACGGTTTGAAAATCTCGTTTGGAAAAGCCGAGAAATCCAAACGTACCACTCGGGTTCGGTATGTTTGCTGTTCCGGATCTTTGAAATTTGCCGTAGCGTATAATTCCTGGCTGGAATTATTAAGCCCGTACGTTATAGAATCAACCCTTTCGTTAAGGATTGGATCTTTTTCTTTGCGGACACTTCTTTTCCCGCCAGTAGCGGGGTCAAAAACCGTCAAGTATCGTTCGGAAGTTTGGGTTGCGCTATCATAGCGACTTTCTATAAACCACAGTCGGCCCCTTTCGTCTTCACGGACGCCGAATGAAGGAAGGATAGTGAAGGGTGCCGGATAACCCGAAGGCACCAACAGCGTATACTTCCCGCCCTCCACGGCGTAGATGCCGGACCGCTCGCGATTATTCGGCGGCTGGTAGGCAGAGAGATACACGAACTTCCGTTTGCCGTTTGCCGAAACGGAGGGCTGGTAGGCATTTTTGATTGCGATAGGAAAGGCCGTTTCAAATTGACTTGACGCGGTAACAGTCTCGCCAGCTACGGCGATTGGCTCCACTAGGGTAGAACCGGTCTTGATGAAGTAGGCGGAATAGGTGGGGTTAACATTTGTTGGCAAACAGGTCTCAAATCCCAGCCCGAACGGGCTGTGTTCATAA
The DNA here is from genome assembly GCA_964366725.1 of uncultured Candidatus Saccharibacteria bacterium. GTDB lineage: Bacteria > Patescibacteriota > Minisyncoccia > 2-02-FULL-40-12 > GWA2-44-9 > JACPAB01. Next base: position 2,482 of record CAYIUL010000040.1, read on the forward strand.
GAAGAGAAAACAATTAACTCCGGCAGGCTAGACATGGGACGGCAGGAAAACTTCCCCTTAATCCGCGGGTCATTGTCGGCGACCAGCGCGGCAAAGCGTCCGTCAGCCGCTTGGCGGTAGAAGGCAGTGGCATCGCCAACCTGCGCCAGAAGAACGGTGTCTTGGCCGTTTGAGCTCGCCTTGATAACCTTCCCCTGCCTTAGTACGTCCGATGGAAGTTGGGAAGTGATATCGGTAAAGAAAACGCCGCGATGGACTATTTGGGCCGTTATGGGCAAAGACAACACTAAAGACAAGAGCAAAAACGCGGGATGATTATTTAACATTTTTCCCTCCCTTTCCTTCCTTGTTGGTAAGGTACTTTTGCCTATATTTTATCACTTTCCGCCTACCTTCGTCAATATGTTGATAACACCGTCGGCAATGCATCGGCCTTTGTTATATAATTAGGAATAAATGGATTGGCTGTTTCCTAAGGATTTTGGGAAGAAATGGAGAGCAAAAAAACGAGAGAAAACTGTCGCGTTGTTTGTGTTTATTTTTTCGGTTTTTGCTATTGTCTTGTCGGGATGGGAGTTGTTAGATTTCGTCAAACCAGGCATGGTTAGAGCGAGTTATCCAACGTGTAATGAAACATGGTCAGAGCAGCAGTATCAAAACATTGGAGAATATGTGCAATGTAGCTGCAGTTTTGCGATGGGGTGTTCGGGGGGGATAGCGCATGTGGACTGCGCACCCGCGGATGATTGCACCAGGACATGTAGAGAAACCGGACCTAACCTCGTTTTTGAAGTTTGCAACTCAACTTGCGATCCTTGGACTTGCACGCCTACGACCCTGTATACTAGCCCTGTCTGTGGATGCGACACCGGTTGTTCCAGCGATGCCGACTGTCCGCCGGACGACGGTTGCAATGATTACTACTGTGATTCTCCTCCTAACGGTGCTTGCCGCTGGATAGACCTTTGTCCCCCTGGCAGCCCCACCCCCACCCCTCCCGGCGGAGGAGGCGGTGAATGCACTGGCGGGGAGTCTTTGAATATATATACTAACCCTCCCACAGAGCGGAGCGTAACCCCGGGAGGGGCAGCGACGTTTTCCATTCATTTTGATGCGGCTGATGGAATCGGACCGGCCAGTTCCGTAGTAACGGCAAACTGCCCGCCCAATGCCACTTGCACTTTTAGCCAATCAGATAGTTGCAACGAAGCTTCCGGCCCAAGTCCTTTTGGGGCGACTCACAATGACGACTGTAGTTATAGCGCGAATATACAATATACTATTGCCACCACAACCGGCACCCCCCCTGCGGAATATCCCATTGGTTTCAGCGCTTCCGGTTCCGGCTGCTCCGCCACAACCTCTGCTCAGCTAAGTGTTGTTACCCCCGATCTTATTACCCAATTGCTGTCCGTTTCCGGGGCCCTGACGGGAGGAAACCCCCTATCTTTTTCCGGCGCGGTGAAAAACCAGGGAACCGGCGATGCCGCGGCTTCCCAGGCCCGCCTTAGAATTGACATAGGCAATAACGGTTCTTGGGATGTTAATCCCGCTAACCAGTCAACCAGCGCTTTGACAGTCGGCGCTACTGAAACTGAAACGTGGTCAAACGCTTGGACGGCCCAAGCCGGGACTCACAAGTTTGAGATCTGCGCCGACGCGGCGGGCGCGGTGAACGAATCCGACGAGGGGAACAACTGTGCCTATCAAACATTCACGGTAGCTTCAGCTCCTCCCACGGTTCCCTCGGTAACCGTTACCGAACCGGATTATTGCTCTTCCGGCCCTGCGGCTTATG
>CAYIUL010000041.1:0-4150 GCA_964366725.1 uncultured Candidatus Saccharibacteria bacterium
CTGTCGAGCCACCCGTTGCGACAACACTCAATAACTGGAAGTAGTTAACATTACCCGCTCCGCCCGTGAGTATATCGCCGACAACAGATAGGTCTTTTGAACCGCTCACAGCAAGATTCAATAAGAATGTGGCCTCGCCTGACGAAGACGAGAATGTCTTGCCGGAAGTCAATCTTTTGGCTCCGTCATAGACATATGCATTGCCGAAGTCGTCTACCGTACCTGGGCCTAATCTTTTAATGGTCACGGTGTTGACCGTACCGGAACCACTAACTCTGACTCTCAACATTTCAACTCCGGTAGCATTGTTAGTGATGGTCTGTGCCGCCGGGTTGCCGGGAGCCAAGCTCACTGACAATGGGCCGGTTGGAGTTACCACAACTGAACCGCCTCTGGTGTATGCAGGAACCTGACTTACTGAAGTATAGTCGGCTCCTGTGCTATAGAGGGCCTTTTCAGCCGCGTTGATGACGAAAACCTTTTTGAAGAAGTTCGGGTCATCGGCAACCGCCTGCGCTCCGGAGGTATTAACCCATCGGAGGTTGGCGACATCCTCGCCGGTCGTTTCCAATCCATAAACCTTCTGATCTCCGTCAACTCGGAATAATCCGGAAGTTGGGAACGCGTCTCTCGTTGCCGGAGATACGCTCTTCACCGCGGCGAATCCGCCAAGGTGACCATAGAGTCCGAAGATCGCGGGATTCAAGAACAATCTCTTGTATCCCATTTCATTAACTATATATACATCCGGATCCGAAGAACCGGTTGCGCTGATAGTATCGCCTTCTTTGAGGCCATAATCAGCCGGAGCTGCCGCGCCGACATAGCCGACGAAGGCAAATCCCGATAACGACAATACGGTCGTTACCGCTGTGAGAACCGCCACAGCCCTTACGACTGCTTTGGCTCTTTTGCTTAAATTACTCATTTTAATTTTTGTTTATCCCTGCTTATAACGGCGCCACCACTCAATTGAGGATAAGCGACCAGTTATAGAACAGGAATGATTACTAACAATTTCCTATCTCCACTCCGGTCCGGGCCTTATTCGACCTGACCCATTCCAGAGGTGGTTACCAAAATTAAACTAAACCTTTTACAATCATTGCTTCATTTTTTTCTTGCTCCCTTGTTGTCAAAGTCCTTTCTTGGACTATCCATCTTTATCCCGAATCCCGAATTTTGAATTACGAATTACGGAGCAAAGATGGAAAGTTCAGAAACGCCTCAAACTGCTTAAAAACCGCCAAATAAGCAGGTTTTCACGCTTGTCTATACTACAAAAATTTCATAGTAAAGTCAATTATTATGCGATAGTTATTCACTACCTTACTCTGTATTATAGAATGCCCCTCAAAGGCCAGCAAGAGGTCAAGTGTGGATAATTATTAAGGTAGAATCTGGCTTACCAACACGACTTTGCTGCCATACCCCCAAACGACCCCGTTCTCGACCAGTATCGGAGAAATAACAGAGGACTCTCCGGCCGAAATGTGCCATTTCTGGGTTCCATTGGCATACACGCTGTATAAATGCCCGGATTGAGTGGAAAAATAGGCGTCGCCGGCCTGATCCACGGCTATCTGCTGATTTATCTTCCCCTCGGCCTGAAACGTCCAGTCAACCGTAAGGTCTGATTTGTTTAGCGAGAAAAGTTTCGAGCCGGAAGCGGGATTTGACCAGGTGTAATCGAAACCGACAAGAAGTTTCGTCGGGGTAATGGCGACCATCGTCGCGCTTGAGCCAAGCTCGGCGGAAGATACAACCGTTCGATTTATCGCCGAACCATCGGCCGGAATCACAAAAACACTTGCGTAAATAGAGCCATTATCATAGCCGACGGCGGAATAAGCGCTGCCGGTAGCAGAATCGTATGACGGATTTGACTGAACGCTCCCATTGGCACTGGTATAAAATAACTCACTAGGCCAAAATTGGGTCCCATCGGATGAAAATGAGTTGAAAAATTGATTCCCGCTTTCCCTCCTTGAAATTATGGCCCTCCCATCATCGAGGATAACTGGCGACAACACGCCGGGAGCGCTGATAGAGTTTTGAAGCGACCCGTCGGTGTTCAAAGAAACAAGTTTCAGCTGGCTCCCGCCGCCGGTCAAAATAGTGGCAAAATGTGGCCTGCCGTCTGAAGACACCGTAACACTATTTACACTACTGGAATCGCTGTAATCCCACTTGTTAGTGCCGTCCGGATTCAGAGCGGTGAATGCCAGAGAGCCGCCGGCTCCGACCCGCCCGAAATACACGGAATTATCAGCCAAAACCGCGGGTATCCCGATATTTACACTAGTCCCATAATGCCAGTTTTCCGCCCCGTTCGAATTAATTGAGTAAATATTTGAATTTGGGACCGTTCCGTCGGAAGCGCCAAAATAAATACTGCCGTTCTCGCCGGCCACCGGCTGGCTTACCGGAATTGTGGCTCCAGGGCTGAATTCCCAGCTTATGGTCGCATTTCCAGCTACTCCAAGCATGGTCGTGAAGTGTCCTGTGTGATACCGATTCCCTCCGATCATGGACCAGGAATTGGCGGGGGAAGCGGGAGCGGCTGGAAAGCTTACCGTCGCCACATTCGAAATCCCCGAACACATAACGACGTCGCACGTCGTTATTGTGGATAACTTGGTTTTGAGAGCGAAGTGATAGGTCTGACCGTATTCGTAAGCAATATCAAAGGAGGCGCTTTGCGACGCCCCCTCTGTGCCCACGCTTGGCAAGCTGGAACTCGCCACTTTAGTTGCTAAATCCCAGCTGGTAGAGGCGGGGAAACCGATAAGCGAATAGCGCAAGTCGTAACTCAAACTGGCGGGAGAAAAACTACCCGGATCGGGAGCCGACCAGGTTACATTGAGCGGCGAGTTGAGTGTAGCGGAAAGATTGGTCACAGCAGAGGGCTTAACTACAACATTCCCCACTGTAATTTTGTCTTTCATTTTCTCAAAATTTATAGGCCCGATGCCATTTACTTCTATAATCTCCTCAATTGTTTCAAATGGGCCATTCGGACCGTTTCTATAATCAATAATTCTTTGGGCTATGACCGGCCCAACTTCAGGGATCGTATCAAGTTCAGCTAGACCTGCTGTGTTAATGTTAACCTTCTCTGTCGCAGGTGGTGGTGTCGGGGTAGATGATGGTGTCGGGGTGGGTGTCACCGATGGTGATGGTGACAGAGAAGGTGTCGGCGTAGGTGTTGGTGACGAATTGCCGCCACCCCCGCCGCCGGAGCTATATGTTGTCACTATCATTGTGCTGTTGGCAGATTTAGGAGTGCCGTTTATGTAATTTCCATTAGCATCTCTGGCTGACGGATTTCCGGCGAAGTTTTTCCATGCGCCGGAATCAGTTCTTTCCATTGATATTTTGCCGGTGGCACTGCCTGCCGGCCACGCTCCGCCGCTTCCGGCTATATCAACGATAGCTCCGACTGTGTCGGTTAAGCGCAATAATTCGCCTTCGTTCCCCAGAGCGCCGACGTATATCTGGTCTGCCGGGATTGTGTTTATGGTCGTGTCATTGGTTCTCTCAAGCAAAAAGTAGGCATTTGCCTTGATTATTTTACCTTCTTCAATGAGTATCTCCGGTGTTCCGTCTTCTGCTTTCAACGCCCATCCGCCCAGATTTATGTCATAATTTTCGGTGTTATAAAGCTCGATCCACTCGTCTGTTGCGGCCGCTTCTGTTCCAGCCCAGCCAACTTCGTTAATGAGAACTTTGCCTTGCGTCTTGATTGTGGACAACTTTGGCACAGGTGACGGAGTTGGTGTCTTTAATGGTATCGGTGTCGGAGATGGTGACATTTTTGGTGACACCCTTGGTGATGGTGACAATCCGCCAGCTGGCGGAGGTGACACTATTGGTAAAAGATTGGTGACACCATCATTATTAGTGTCTGTCACCAATATCTCGGTGTTATCCCCGTTATCAACACTGGCTGTTTCAGGATTAACATTGTGCGTCGTATTGCCTATTCCTAAAATTTCCCGCAATTGCGCCCATAGACCTGTTTTTACCGGCGGCTTGCTTGCGTATTCCTCTTTCGCCCTCTCCGCCTCATTCAAAAACAAGTTCAACGCCCCTGCGCCATTTAAAACAATCTCTTTAGACAAGCGTTCCCAGTAGCCGTTGAGGATGT
>CAYIUL010000042.1:0-3931 GCA_964366725.1 uncultured Candidatus Saccharibacteria bacterium
CCGCAATGTCGTTGATGGGGTCCCGCGAGAGGACTTTGGCCTGGTATTCCTCGCCTTCGGTCGTAATGACGGTGTATTCGGCGTCAGTGTCAAAGACGACATGTTTATTGGTGAGGATAAGCCCGTCGGGGTGGACGATAAAACCGGAACCGCCGCCGACTTTGACCTTTTCTTTTTCTCCGCCTTCGACATCACCGAACATGAAGGGATTACCGAAAGGCAACGCGGGCATGCCGTATACGCCCTTAATTTTCGGAAGATATTTTGATATAACAATGCTGACTACCGACGGCGCGACTTTCTTAACCGCGTCAATCGATAGTTTGTCGTATTCTTGTGAGTTCATAACTAACAGTATGAGGCTAAAAAGAAATTTTTTCAACCGAGATACAGTTATCGTTGCTCAAGATCTGCTGGGCAAATATTTGATTAGGAAGATTGGAAACCAGATAGAAAGGGCGAAAATAACCGAAACGGAGGCATATTGCGGACCAAATGATCTGGCCTGCCATGCTTCGAGGGGAATGACGCCGCGGACGAAAGTAATGTTCGGCCCGCCCGGCCATGCTTACGTATATTTGGTTTACGGCATGTATCACTGTTTGAATATCGTGACCGAGCGCGAAGGTTATCCAGCCGCCGTTTTGATACGCGCCGTTGAGTTGAATGAAATGAACGGGCCGGGCAAGTTATGCCGAGGGTTGAAGATAGATAAAACATTGAACGGAACGGATATCTGTGCCAGCAAAGAACTTTGGCTTGAGGACGGGGAGGACATTCCCAAAAACAAGATAAAAAAGTCCAAAAGGATTGGCGTGGATTACGCCGGAAAATGGAAAGACAAACTCTGGCGCTTCTATTTGTAATATTAAGTAATTGAGTTATTATTTGCGAAAGCGTAATTTGACAAACAAGAGGTCCAGCAGATGGGTTCTTTTATGTTCCGTGACTGGTTTTTTGATAGATTGATCTGGGTTTTGATGAATGGCGAGTGGGTTGTGAAGATAAAGGACTTCAAAAACTCTAAGAATAAGAAGGAACGCTGCCTTTTCGGTTTGACTGTTCCCGACGAAGATAAAGGAGGTATTATATATCTCGACAAGACCAAGGGAACACCCAGGATACTGGTCCACGAACTCGGCCATATACTGTTCGGGGATATTCTCGATGCGGAGGCCACAGGGAAGAAGAAAACCAAGAAGCAAATAGAAGAATGGACAGAAGACGAGGTCTTGGCATTTGAAAAGCTATTCTACGAATGCTTGTCTGCCAAGCAGATAGGGGTATTAAAAGTTTTTATAGCCAGAGCAAGGATTGACCTTAAATTTCACCTTTAGAAAAACGGCTTTGTGCCGTTTTGTTTTTGAGTTATTATTTATAAGTGATTAAACGCTGGCTCAAACAAAAAATATCGGAACATTATCCGAACTCGGAGTTTGATGTTCTGGTTCCGCCGGATGACAAGATGGGCGACTATTCGGTCAATCTCGCTTTCGTTTTGGCTAAAAAGAACGGCACAAGTCCGGCCGAAGAGGGGCAAAAGATAGTTGAGAAGTTCAAAGCCGACAGGGAGTTCACCGACAGGTTCGGGAGCATTGAGTTTGTTAATCCGGGCTTTGTGAACTTCAAGTTCTCCGAGGATTTTTTGAGGGACTCGATCAAAGATGTTTTTACCGTAGGCGACGAATTTGGCAACTCGGATATAGGAAAAGGGATGAAAGTAAATCTTGAATTCGTGTCGGCCAATCCAACTGGGCCGTTGACGGTCGGAAACGCCCGGGCGGCGTCATATGGAGACACGCTTGGGAATATTTTAAAGAAGGCGGGATATAAAGTGGGCAAAGAATATTACATCAACGATGTCGGAGTCCAGATTCAGAAACTCGGGGAGTCTATAAGATTAAGAATGAATAACGAAGATTTGGGGCCGGATCTATATCAAGGGGAATATATAAAGGAAATTGCCAAAGAATTTTTTGATAGGGGTGTGCGTGGAGAAGATATTATTGCCGAAGCAGTTAAGATAATGGTTGAAAAAGCCAAAAGCACAATGGAATCTCTGGGCGTTTCTTTTGACGAGTGGTTCCCGGAGTCCAAGTTGCACGAGAGCGGAGAGGTGAAAGCCGCTTTTGAAGAGTTGGCGTCAAAAGGACATGTCGTCGAAGAAGAAGGAGCCAAGTGGCTAAAGATGGACGGCGACCAGAAAACAGTTTTGATAAAAAGCGATGGCTCGACGACATATCTGATGAACGACATCGCCTACACTAAAAATAAATTCGAGAGGGGATTTGATAAGGCGATAAATATCTGGGGCACCGACCACCATGGCGACGTTCCTCGCCTGAAAGCCGGAGTTACCGCGCTTGGCTATGACGCAAACAGGTTGGAGATATTGCTCCATCAGCTCGTGATGCTCAAGCGGAAAGACGAAAAGTTGAAGATATCGAAACGGGCCGGAAATCTGGTTTTACTCGACGACCTTTTGTCGGAAGTCGGTAAAGACGCGATAAGATTTTTCTTTCTGACCCGGGATCTTAACACTCATATGGAATTTGACGTGGAGTTGGCCAAAGAGCAGTCGAAACAAAATCCTGTTTTCTACATCCAATACGCATTCGCGCGCCTCAGCAGCATCTTTAAAAAATCCGAAATCCTAAATCCGAAATCCGACAGAGATTCCCGGCTCCGCACGGGAACCTTCTCCGAGCAAACAAATATCAAACCCGAAATCCTAAACTTATTAAAAGAAGAGGAAGAGTTGAAACTTTTGAGGGACATTACAAAGTTTCCCGATCTGGTGGAAGAGTTGGCGGAAAATTACCATATCCACCGCCTCGCCCAATATACGCTGGATCTGGCCTCCGATTTCCATAAGTTCTACGAGAAGCACCGAGTTATCATCGAAGAGGAATCATTGCGGTCGGCTCGACTTATTTTATCCGAGGCCGTCCGAAAGGTCCTGGCAGAGTGCCTTGAACTAATGGGCCTTTCCGCGCCGGAGAAGATGTAAGTATTTGCCCAAGAGCGGAGTCCCGATAGCAAAGCTATCGAGGATCCTCGATTTGTGAAAACAAATCGGGACGATTGGAGGCAAATACTTATCCCGCACCAAACCCGCCCTTTTTCTCAATGGCGGTCAGCGGATAAGTTTGGTGCGGGATCGAAATAACACTAAAACATAAGCCAATGCTCCCAGGATGTCCATAAGAAGATCATTCATTGTGTCGTCCAAATCACCAATGAAGTAAGCCCTGACGCCAAAATTATCATATATCGGCCGAATTAAGATCTGGCTGGCCGCATACTCATAGAATTCCCAGATAACTCCCACAAAAACAACAGCCCCCGCTATTATCAAGCAGTTTTTTAACTTTGAAGGCGTCCTTACGTCGGCTAAGTAATAACTCATGAACATCGCCATCAAAAAACCGCCGATAAAGTGGAGAGACATATCAAACCACCATAAGTTGTAAAAACCGAAATACATCCCGGCTATGTTTACTAAAAATATGACCACGAGAAATATAAATGCTTTTTTCATTTTTGAAATCCTAACATAAATTTGATTTTTATTGAAGTTTCATATTTAATAACACAATCCGCTTTTTGAAAAAGAGGAACATGACCGCACCGGCTCACTACGCCATCGGCGCCGCAAGCGCGTTGCTTATTCAGAGATACCTCCCGGGCGGATCCAGCCAAGAGACGAGGATAGCATGGGCTTTGTGTATTGCCATTGTGTCGCATATCGCCGCAGACGCCATTCCCCATGCCGAGCATTTTCTTAAGGGCGGGCGGCTGGCCGTAGAGCTTGTTATAGAGACAGTAGTAATGCTCGGTGTTCTTGTTGGTGCTTCTCGTTCTCCGTTTGTAGCCGCTGTAATTTTGGCGGGTATGGCAGGCGCAGCCATACCGGATGGTCTTGGCATGT
>CAYIUL010000043.1:0-3867 GCA_964366725.1 uncultured Candidatus Saccharibacteria bacterium
GCAGGCGGGGCCCAGCCAGTTCCGTTCGGATATTTTCAAACAGACACCGCCAGTTGGGAAATGAAGTCATTGGCTCGCCCGCTTAAAATTTGATAGAATAAAACATACGCAGTGTATAAGTAAACAGAAAACATGAAAAAATTTATTCTAGGTTTTGTGTCGGCATCGGTTTTAATCGCCTTGACATATTTCGGGTATCCGTATATTCGCGGATTTTTTGGAGGATCCCAACCAGTATCTCCGCAAGAACTAAAGCCGGGTGTTACTGACTTCGGCGCATTGCGTGTAAAAATTTTAGGTGCTGGAAAGCCGTTGTCGGACCTTGAAGTTGATTTAGGAGAGCCGGGCGGCACAATGAGTTATATGCTCACCGATAAAGACGGTGTGGCTTTTTTTGAAAATGTTCCCGTCGGCCAATTGCAAATATTTTTTAACGACCTGAACTTCCCCAAAGAATACGTCCGCGTTTCTTCTCCCGTTATCGTGAACATCGTAAAAGACAAAATAACAGAAAAAGAAATCAAATTAACGCCGAAACAGTAGTTTAGGAATTTGCCGCCAATAAAAAAGACCGCTAAGGTCTTTTTGTTTGATCCGGGCCGGGAGTGAACTCGGCCGGATACTCTTTTGTGAACCACCTGGACCATCTCTTGTGGTTTACCCCTCTTTGGCGGCTGCGGCCTCGCCTGTTTTGCCACAGGGAAATAAATCCCGACCAGACAATTCTCCGTTTGTCTCTCTTATCAAAAATAGTCAGCCGGTCGCCGTCTTTCAAAACATGTAAGCCGGCAAAATCCCATGTATCGGGCGGGGGATGAATGTGTTTTGATTCCCAGAAAGTGTAAAGAGGCCCGATTCCTTGTTCAGAGTATATATGGCAGATACCCCCAAGAACTATTGGCTTACTCATTTTAAACCTTTCCAAAAAGAGCAACTTTTTTATTATAACACGATTATTCCCGGGGGTCTTTATTTTCTTAAATATTTGTTGTAATATTGTCTTTAACATAAGGTCATATGGCAGATAACGTCCAACAAATCAAGGATAAGCTTGACATAGTAGATGTTATCTCCGGCTACTTAAAGCTGACCAAAGCGGGCATAAATTACAAAGCCCGATGTCCTTTTCATAATGAGAAGACCCCATCTTTTTTTGTAACGCCCGAGCGCCAGATATGGCATTGTTTCGGCTGCGCGAAAGGCGGAGATATGTTCGGGTTCGTTCAAGATATAGAAGGGGTGGAATTTGTCGAAGCATTGCGAATACTGGCCCAAAGGGCCGGAGTTAAATTGGAGTATTCCTCCAGCAACTTCGCGGTAAAGGACGACAAAGCCGTCCTTTACGAGATCTGCGAGACCGCGTCAAGATTTTTCGAAAAACAACTTAATAATTCCAGCGCCGGCAAACGGGCCCTGGAATACCTTAAAAATAGGGGACTGACGGAGGAGACGATGAAAGAATTTCGGCTTGGTTTCGCGCCTTCCGAATGGGAGTCGCTCTCCGTGTTCTTGAGAGATTGCGGATATAAGGATGCGGATATTGCCGATGCCGGACTGGCCATCAAAAGAGAAGGGGCTAGTGGCATTTACGACCGTTTCCGTTCAAGAATTATTTTTCCGATTTCAGACCCGAACGGCCAGATAGTTGGTTTCACCGGGCGTGTTTTCGAAGGTGACGAGAAAGAAGCAAAATATATCAACACTCCGCAGACGGCAATATATGACAAAGGCAGGATACTATACGGCTTGCACAAGGCCAAAACCGAGATACGCCGGGAGGATAAATGCGTGATGGTCGAGGGCAACATGGATGCCCTGATGTCATACCAAGCCGGAGTCAAGAATGTTGTAGCTACATCCGGTACCGCGTTAACCCCCGGACATTTGAGGATCATTCAGCGCTTCACGACGAACTTGGGCCTCTGCTTCGATACCGACCAAGCCGGGGCAATGGCCACACGGAGAGGGATAGGTTTGGTTCTTGCAAATGGGATGAACGTCCGAGTCGTTGAGATAGGCGATAAAGAGTGCAAAGATCCGGCCGATTACATAAAAAAATACGGTGCCGGGTGGTCGGATGTTGTCTTGAAGGCAAAACCGGTGATCGAGTTTTACTTCGACAAGGCCAAAGCCGGATTCGACCCCAACTCTGCCGAGAGCAAGAAATCAGTCATTTCCACTTTGGCGCCATTCATAAAGCGGCTGACCAGCCATGTAGAACGATCCCACTGGATAAGCCAGCTCGCATTCTTCTTGAGAGTAAAAGAAGATGCCGTGGAAGCAGACCTGGCGTCGGCGAAAGATGACCTGCCTTCGGAAGAGTTCGTCGCGCAGACGGCGACGGCGCCCGTCCCGGAAAAAGAGGACGACATTTTGAGCCAAGCCCTTTTGTCCGTCGTGATGAAAAACCCTGTTTTGTTTAAAGAAGAACTGAAAGCGATACCGGCGGAGTTACTGGACAATTATACAGGTGATATTGTTGCCCGGTTGGCCGATGCTGGCAGTACGGCCGAAATAATGAAGGACTTTAGAGAGAAAGACCAAAGTTATAAATTAGAGTTCGCTTATTTAAGGTCGCAGGAGCTCTGGAAGGACTTCAAGGACGAAGACCTCAAGGCAGAATTTCAAAATTTAATAAATAAAATGAAGAAACGCGCCGTTAGCGCGCAGATCAACAACCTTGTGTATGATATGAAAGAGGCAGAGGCAAAAAAAGACAAAGAGAAAATGAGAGAATTGTCGGTTAAGTTCACGGAGTTAATAAATCAATTTCCCGAAAATGTCTAAAAAGAAAATAAAAAAAGTCAGGAAAGCCAAAAAGTCCGCCAAGAAACCCGCGAAAAAGAAGCCAGCCAAGAGAGCAGCGCCTAAAAAGAAAAAAGTTTCCCGCGGCCCGGCCAAACCGAAACAAGGCGTTATCTCCGAGAGCGCAATTTTAGGTTTGATAGAAAAGGGCCGGCACAGGGGATTTGTCACCCAGGCCGAAGTTCTGAACACATTTCCGAGCATCGAGAAGGACATCAAGGGCTTAGAAGGCCTCTATGAGCGTCTTGAGGGGGCAAACATTAACATCATAGAGTCGGGCAGGGTTTTTGAAGAAGAGAAGAACAAGGAATACGAAGAGAAAAAGAAGATCGAGGTTGAGTTCGGAGACGCGTCCGCCGATTCCGTCCAGATGTATTTGAAAGAGATAGGGCGGTATCCTCTGCTGACGGGTGACGAAGAAGTCGAACTTGCCAAAAGGATAGAGAAGAACGACGAGTCAGCCCGTCAGAAGCTGGCTTTGTCCAATTTGCGTCTGGTTGTTTCCATAGCCAAGAAATACGTTGGCCGCTCGGCAAACCTGACGATGCTGGACTTGATCCAGGAGGGAAATATCGGCTTGTTCAAGGCGGTGGAGAAGTTTGACTACAAAAAAGGATACAAATTCTCGACTTACGCGACCTGGTGGATAAGGCAAGCCATCACCCGCGCTCTGGCCGACCAGGGCAGAACGATCCGCATTCCGGTTCACATGGTTGAGACCATCAATAAATACCAGCAGGTGGTCAGGCGTTTGGTGCAGGACTTGGGCCGCGAACCGATGCCCGAAGAGATCGCTTCGGAGATGGGTATGGAAATAGACAAGGTGAGGCATATTCAGAAGATCTCCCAGGAGACCATTTCTCTCGAGACGCCGGTCGGAGAAGACGACGAAGATAGTTCTCTGGAAAGTTTCATTCCCGACGAAGAATCCATATCTCCTTCCACCTCGGCGGCGAGAAAAATACTCAAAACATACATAGACGAGATAATTTCCGATCTTACTCCGCGGGAGCAGAAAATATTGGATATGAGATTCGGCCTTACCGACGGCGTCACCCATAC
>CAYIUL010000044.1:0-3840 GCA_964366725.1 uncultured Candidatus Saccharibacteria bacterium
TGTCGTCAGTTCGTGGCTTGAGTTGTTCCCTTAAGTGGGGTAACGAACGCAACCCTTATCTCGCGTTACAAGTGTCGCGAGAGACTGCCTCGGTATACGGGGAGGAAGGCGAGGATGACGCCAAGTCCGCATGGCCCTCTGATGTCCTGGGCTACACACGTGCTACAATGCCCGCTACAATGGGCCGCAAAGCCGCGAGGCGGAGCTAATCCCATCAAAAGCGGGCCCAGTTCGGATTGGAGTCTGCAACCCGACTCCATGAAGTTGGAATCGCTAGTAATCGCAGGTCAGCTATACTGCGGTGAATACGTTCTCGAGTCTTGTACTCACCGCCCGTCAATGCAGGGAAGCCGGGAGTACCCGAATCCCGCCGTAGGCGGGAGAAGGTAAGCTCGGTGACAAAGCATAAGTCGTAACAAGGCACGGCTAGCGGAAGCTGGTCGTGGAGTTTCTCCTAATTTAAGATTTTATCCCGCAGTATGCGGGACTGAACTTAAAAGAGGTCGATTCCCGCAGTTCGCGGGATAGGTGTTGGCCGAGGAGCCTTAAATTTCGGCTGAACGGGACAAAAGAGAGAATTTACGCTATAATTGACTTAGGTCGATTATAGTTATCAAAATTGTGTTTTCTATATGCCTAAAGACAATAAAGAAGAATTGAAATTTCTGGATGTAAAAACCAGAAAGCCGTTCACGGCCAGCGAGTTTACCATCCGGGAGAAGAGCGGCAGGTTTTTTGCCGTCACCAAAGCTCCCTCCGGACCGCATGAGGCCTGGCGAGTGGTTTCGAAAGATTTCGCCGCGAAAAACAAATAATCTGGGACGAGTAGCTCAGCCTGGTTAGAGCACGTCACTGATAATGACGGGGTCGGAGGTTCAAATCCTCCCTCGTCCACTGATCGGTAAACCTCCATTCAATCATGTCGCCGGGGTGCAAGAGATAGGAAGACGCGCCAACTTGAGCGTAATTGCCGTTCACCCAGTACTGCCAGTATTTGCCGTTTTCGCCGTTTTTCTTGCCGTCTATTTCAACAATAAGAGTGCCTAAACCCGAGTAGCTTTCGTGGGTTATTTTTATATTTTTTTCTGTAAGTGCCTTCTCCATAAATTCAGATAAATTTTCTCCTGCGGCGAACTCAAGTGCTTCAAATTTCTCCACGCGCCCGTCGCCAAAATCAAGAACTAAAGCAGCCGTATTTGGATAAACCTGCTGCACCTCCGGTTGGGTATCTGGAAAAGCGAAATAGGCCCCGCCAGCCAGTGCCAGCGCGCTAAGCGCCAGCGCGAAACTAATTTTTAATTTTCCGTACCCCATATCTTATCGCGAAAATTAACGCGGCTGCGGCGAAAATTAATAGTCCCATCCCCACGAAGTTATAAGGAGAGGCCTCGAAAACGAGCGCCAGGAGGCGCCAAGAAGAAGCCTGGCTCACGCTCACCGTAAGCGGAATCTTCATTCCTCCGGCGGCGTTGAAGGACGAGGCCGCAATCGGCCGCGCCAGGACTGAAATGTCGGTCCGGTATTGGCCGCTTTGCCGGAAACTGCTTCGAATCTGAACCTCTTTTTTTTCTCCTGCTTCCAGAATGAAGCTGGATGGGGAGGCCCTGATAATTGATTCAAAATCATCAGGGTAAACCTCAAAAAGAGTCACTTCATCCGAAGCATTTCTAACGCTTAGTTTAGCCCAAGAGCTTTCGAGAGCGGTCTGGACGAATTTCAGCTCGGAAGGAGTTACGGCCAGACCCACCATTAATAAACCCGGCCAGAAAATATTTTTCATTGCGCCGGCGTTCCCCAGAAGATAAGCGCCCCGCTTTTAACTCCCAGGTTGGCGTAAGAGGCCGGAAGCTGCAGTTTTATCTCCTCATTTTCACTTTCGCCGATATTTAGATTAGTGCTGAAACTTCGCCAAGAGGCGCTGTTAATTTGGATATAATCCCTAAAAAAATCATCTCCGGTCACGGCGCTTTCCACATAAAGCGCGGTGTTGCCCTGATTAGTCAGGTTCACCGTTTTAATTTTACTCGCGCCCCCAGACAGGTCGCCGAAATCCAAACTGCCGCCGGAGCCAGGGATTGAAACATTCAGAGCCGCCGTATTGCCGCCCGGGTTTTGATTGTTTTCAGAGCCGCCGCCTGAACCCACCACCTTCGCGCTTAAATCTATTTTGGTATTGAGCGGCTGCCAATTAAAATTGCCGTAGTGCCACAGAACATAATCGCCGTCTTTAAGTTCGTAATCAGCCGCGCCCACGTTTGGTAATAGAAAATTCACCGCATAAAGCCAACCGTTCGTTCCTTCAGCTTTGTCGTTGCCGATTTGGTCAAGATACGGGCCAAAAGAAGTGTCTTGAATGTGGTAAGTGAAGCCGCAAACCACGGAGGCTGACCTTACAAGCTCCAAAGGATTGACCGCGGCGATATCGCCTTCGCAGATTACCGCGCTTTGGCCTTCGAGTTTAAAGCTTACTTCGGGAATAATCGGGCCGGAAATTTTAGCCACGGGATAATGCTTGCCCGTCAAAGCTATCAGGGCATAAGAAGTCGTGACTGGGCTGAAGGAGTCCTCGCTGGTTCCTTCCTGATAATGAAAGTAGCCTGCGGAATTCTGGAGAGTTAACAAATGTTCTCTGGGGTTGTGTCCGTTCTTTGTCCAATCTTCCGGCTTTTCGCCCAGCCGATTTATGGCCGCTATAACCCAAGCGTCTGAAGAGGCGTCAGATGCCGTGCCCCAGGGACTTTCTGGGTCATAAGGGAATCCTCCATCAGTATTTTGGGCGCCTTTAAGATACCCAATCGCCTTGGCAATTGCTGGGTCGGTTTTAGGCAAACCGGTTTCTAAAAGCGCCATTATTGCCATCGCCGTCATATTGGTGTCGCTGGCTGAACCAATCGCGAAAGACCAGCCACCGTCAGCGTTCTGATTTTGCAAAACAAAATTTTTGGCGCCTTGAACCACCGCGTCATTCGCGGCCTCGCCGGCCGAGAGCAGCGCCAAAATTCCAAAGATATCATCGTTCAGTATGGAGACATCGCCAATCTGGTTGCTCGCGTAAAAACTTTTAAGCTTCTGAATGAGATTCTCGTTGGGGAAAGTTCGCGGGTCTTTGCCGGCGGCAGTCAGAGCTAAAATAGGAGCTTCGTAGTCGGTGGCGCTGACGCCGGAGGCAGATTTCAGATAATCAACATCCGGATTTTCCCCGGCGGCTACGAGGGCCATGGTTATCCATGGGTTTGGATTTTTGGTTTTGAGGTAAACTACAGCGGAATCAACGTCGCCTTGGGCTAAATTCAACCACAAGAATGCAAGAGCGCCGAGCGACAAAAGAACGAGTGATCGGAATGATTTTTTATTCATGTTATTCATGCTATTAAAATAAAAATTCCCGCCTCGAGCGGGTTTTTAAGTTGATAAACTCTAAAAAGATGGCTTTCCCTTGCTCGAGGGTAAAAAAGATAAACAATGCAGGGTTGGCCATCGGACTTATCCGCCTGAGGCGGAATCACCGTAGCGGCACTGTGCAGGATTTACACCTGCTTCCCCAACCTACGACCGTGATTTGCAAACTGCATCTGTCTGTTCAAGGACTATTTTTTAAAAGTAAGCCCAGGGTTAAATGTTGTCAAATGCAGTTTTCCACTTTTCGTTTTAAAATAGAAAGATGGCTAAAATCAGGGTCGGGGTTTTGAGGGGAGGCCCGTCGGCGGAATACGAAATCTCGCTTTTGACCGGCGAGAATGTTCTAAAAAATCTGCCAAAGGAAAAATACCAAACGCGCGATATTTTGCTGTCACGGGACGGAGTTTGGCACCTTGACGGCTTTCCTTCAAGTCCTGAAAA
>CAYIUL010000045.1:0-3741 GCA_964366725.1 uncultured Candidatus Saccharibacteria bacterium
AGATACTGGCCTTTGTCTGGGAGACCGTAAAAGTGGTCGTCATCTCGCTTGCCATAATCCTGCCCATCAGGTATTATCTTGTTCAGCCGTTTTTCGTTAAAGGGGCTTCTATGGAGCCGAGTTTTGAGGACGGGGATTACATTCTTATCGACGAGTTGACCTTTCGATTCAGAGAAGTCGAAAGAGGAGAAGTGATAATTTTCCGGTTTCCCCAGGAGCCCTCGCAATTTTTTATAAAAAGGATAGTCGGTCTTCCGGAGGAAACGGTTCAGGTTAAAGACAATAAGGTAACGATTTTCAACGAGGAAAGTCCGGAAGGGTTTGTTCTGAATGAAGAATATCTCGCGCCGGAACAGAAAACACTGGGGACCGTGACCATGAAGCTGGATGATAACGAATATTTTGTTTTGGGTGATAATCGTCTCCAAAGCTCCGACTCAAGGCGGTGGGGAGCGGTCAACCGAAGGTTAATAATGGGCCGCGCCTTTTTGAGGCCGTGGCCGTTCACAAGGGCATCAAGAATACCGGAAGCGGTTTATTAAGTTATATGGCCAAACAAAAAACAATCCAGGCAGCCAAAGGAATGCGGGATATTCTTCCCGAAGACCAGAAATATTGGCGCCATGTTTTAAAGAAAGCCGAACCGCTTTTGGAATTTTTTGGTTTCGAGAAGATAGAAACACCGATCCTGGAATCGACCGAACTGTTCGCTCGTTCCGTTGGAGAAGGGACGGACATCGTGGAGAAAGAAATGTTCACCTTGCGTACTAAAGGAGGGGACAGCTTAACTCTACGGCCGGAAGGAACCGCATCAGTAATACGCGCATATATTGAAAATGGAATGAACGTCAGACCGCATCCGGTTAAACTTTATTACACCGGGCCGTTTTTTAGGTACGAACAGCCACAGAAAGGAAGATTCAGGCAATTTAATTCTATTGGCATAGAAACGATCGGAGACGGTTCGGATGCCGTGGACGCGGAGCTTATATTCTTGGGTTATAAGTTGTTGTCCGGTTTGGGCCTTGGCGGATACAACGTAAACATTAATAGCTTGGGAGATGCCAACTGCCGGCCTGCATACATGAAAGCATTGAAGGATTATTACAAGAATCGCATCAAAAAAGTTTGTCCCACTTGTAAGGCGAGATTTAAAACAAACATCTTAAGGATCCTCGATTGTAAGGAGGAAGGGTGTAAAGAAATAGCCAAAGATGCTCCCCAGACGGTTGATTATCTTGACGATGAGTGTAAAAGGCATTTCAAACACGTTTTGGAATTTTTAGATGAAGCGAAAGTGCCTTATATTTTGAATTCCCGGCTTGTCAGAGGGCTGGATTATTACACAAGAACCGTGTTCGAATTCTTGCCTGAAGAAAATATTACAGCCCAATCGGCGGTTATTGCCGGAGGAAGATACGATAAGCTGGTTGAAACACTCGGCGGTTCAAAGACCCCGGCGGCCGGGTGGGGAATGGGCTTCGACAGGATAGTAGAGGCCCTTAAGGAAAAAAATGTCTCTGTTCCCGACTTAAAACCAAAGCCCAAGGTCTTCCTGGTCCAATTAGGCGATGCCGCCAAAAGAAAAAGCTTAGTATTATTCGAGGCCTTAAGAAAAGCGGGCATCGAAACGAAGTCCTCTCTTGGACGCGACAGCATCAAATCGCAATTGAGGATCGCCCACAGGTTGGGCGTGAAATTCACCTTGATAATGGGACAGAAAGAGTCATTGGACGGAACGATAATATTGAGAGATATGGACGCCTCGACCCAGGAGACGATTCCCATGGAAAAGATAGTCGACGAAGTTAAGAAACGCCTGAAGTCATGATTACTGACGTTTTCTGTAAAATCATTAGCGGCGAGTTGAAATCAGAAGCCGTATATAAGGACAATGACTTCTGGGTGGTAAAAGATATAAATCCGAATGCACCGATCCATCTTTTGATAATTCCGGTAAAGCATTTCCTGAAGATAGAGGATTTTAGGGGCGATGACGGGCTGTTGGGAAAAGCGTTGCTGCTTGCGGATAAGATCGGCCACGAAGTAGCCGGAGATAAGGGTTACAGGTTAGTTATAAATGAAGGAGAATATGGCGGAAAATTAGTACCCCATTTTCACATACACTTGCTAAGCGGGAAACGGTTAGGGCCCAAGCTTATCAAAGATTAAAATGTTGATTTTTAGAGAGGAGGATCTTATATGGTAGAAGTAAAAAGAAAACCAAACGAGAGCGTCGGAAGTTTAATGAGGCGTTTTAACCGTTTTGTTCAGCAAAGCGGCGTTTTGCTTAAAGCAAAAGGCGATCAGTTTCGCAAGAAGAAGATGACCGATAGGAAAGAAAAAATGTCCGCGATAATGGGAACGCATTTGGCGGATCTGCGAAAGCGTCTGGAAAAGATGGGAAAATACGACGAAGAAACATTCGAAGAGGCAAAAAGAAAAATGAAGCAGGAGCTTGGATTGTAATGCTTAAAGAAAAACTACAACAGGACCTAAAAGAATCTTTGAAATCCGGAGACAGCCGGAAGCGGATGGTTTTGGGCATGGTGTCATCGGCCATCAAAAACAAGGAAATAGAAAAACACGGCGAGCTGACCGACGAAGAGGTTGTCGCCGTTATTTCTTCTGAAATAAAAAAGAGGAAGGACTCCGTCGAGCAGTTTGAAAAAGGAGGCCGTCCGGAACTGGCCGAAAGCGAGAAACGGGAGATAGATATTCTGATGTCTTACATGCCGGAACAAATGTCGGAAGACCAAATAAGAGACGAAGTTAAAAAAACCATCGCCGCAACCGGGGCCAAAGATGTAAAAGAAATGGGCAAGGTACTGGGAGTGTTGATGCCTAAACTCAAAGGCCAAGCGGACGGACAGACGGTCAGCCGGATAGTAAAAGAAGAAATTGATAAGTTGGGAAATTGAGAAATTAAACAACCGCATAAATATCCACTTGTGCTAACGCCGTGTCTTGTTATTCTGTTTAGTATGTTGGTTACTAAGTGTGACATTTGTAAAAAAGAAATTAAAGACAGAAAAGACGTCGTTTTAGCGGGATCTGGTGGTTATTTTTCCAGCAATGCCTTTTGTAAGAAATGCGGTAAACCGGTGTTAAAATTTCTAAGCAAACATAATAAAACAAACCAGCATGAAAAACGGAGAAAATAAGAAAATTACCCTCGAGAGTTTAGCCAGAATGGTTGCCGAAGGATTTGAGAAAACAGCAACAAAGGAAGAAACGAATTTACGCTTTAACTCTATTGAGCAGAGACTGGGTAAACTAGATTATCGTGTAGATGAGATTCGCGAAATCCTCGAGCGCTTTGAGGAAGGAGATATTCTTGATTTACAGAAGCGGATTAAAATACTTGAACGGACGGTAAAAGCAATGGCGAAACATTTGGAATAGTCGGACTCGCAAGGAATCACACAAAAACCGCCAGAAATAGCGGTTTTTGTGTGGTTGACCGAGCACCTAATAAACGACTGCGGCTTTGCCGCTTTTTTACTTAATTTCGCTTATTAGGTGCTCGGTTGACTTTTTGTGTGAAAAAGCGTATAATTAGAATATAGTTTAATAGTACCTTTAATACTTACTTGCGAGCAGTCATAGCTATAAGTTTCTAACATTTCTTGGATATTTATAGCTATGACTGCCAATTCCGGTAGTCAAGCGCTCAGGCGACCAGATCGGACGTCGATCCGATAGTCGCATGGAGGAAAGTCATGAAGTCAGATTTCAGCG
>CAYIUL010000046.1:0-3717 GCA_964366725.1 uncultured Candidatus Saccharibacteria bacterium
GCTGATAATCTCTCCGTTGATGAGGGTTCCCGGCTTGGGTAAAAAGAATTCCTCTCTCGAGAGGAGGTCTTTCATGGTCTGAACTGTTTCGGATACTAAGTTCATAGCAGAGCAAAATATACATCAAAAGTTAGAAAAACGCAACTCGCGCTCCCGCCAAAAAGCAAAACCCCTCCCATTTTCGACCTGTTGCCTGCGCCTTCGGTCTCCTTCGGACAAATGCTTAAATTAAATCTCAATTTGCTTAATAAATTTTAGCATCCGTTCCTCCCCGCCAGCTAGCGGGGATTTTCCGGCTAAAATTTATTGGATAAGAAAATTATCAATTAATTCAAGCATTGTGTTACCCTCGGAGGCAAACGGTCTAAAACAGGAAGGGTGATTTGCTTTTTCGGCAACGAAACGGCAAGGTGGCATGATATTTTTCAGACCCGCAGCAGACTGGCTTGGTGTTTTGAGCAGTCAGGTAGAGTATGCCATCCAGAACTGTAGGCTACACTATTTCTAAGCCTGCTTTAGGGTTGACTTAATCGAGACTGCGAAAAACCAGTCGTAGCGAGGACAAGTGGAGGCCGCCGCTGGAGCGGCCGGAACGGGCTGGAAAATATTGTGCCATGAGCCGTGGACACAATTGATTTTCATTCCGATTTTTGATAAAATATATACATATGACAATCAGTTGGTTCGGTCAAAGCTGTTTCAGGATAGAGGCCAAAGAGGGGAGCATCCTTACCGATCCCTTCTCGAAGGACATCGGACTCAAACCCCCCAAGATCAAAGACGATCTGGTTTTGGTCAGCCACGACCACTATGACCACAACAATGTCGAAGATGCCGGGCCGGAGGCCTTTGTCATTAAAAACCCCGGCGAGTACGAGAAAAACGGCATTGCCGTCCTGGGTATACACTCATACCACGACAAGTCCGAAGGAAAAGAGCGGGGACTCAATACAATATATGTAATAAAGGCAGAGGACATGACGGTGTGCCACTTGGGCGATCTGGGTCAGGAAAAGCTGAACGATAAACAGGTTGAAGAAATAGGGGATGTGGATATTCTGATGATTCCTGTCGGCGGAAGTTATACAATTAATGGTAAGGAGGCCCTGGAGGTTATCGGCCAGATCGAGCCGAAGATAGTTATCCCGATGCATTATAAGGTCAAAGATCTTAATATTGATATCGAGAGCGCCGATAAATTCGTTAAGGAGCTCGGCCTTACGCCCGAGAAAACAGACAAGTTCAAAATAGCCAAAAAGAACTTGCCGGCCGAAGAGGTGAAATTGGTGATGTTCAATTTGTAAAATGAAAATACTCAAAAACATACACGAACAGCCCCAGCATATTCGAGAAATAATGTTCGGGCTTTGCGTGGTCACCACCGTTTCTTTGGTCGGGGCGGTCTGGTTCAAGGATTTCCGGAGTGATATGTATGCTCTGCTGAATCCGGAAGAGGTCCGGCAGGAAAGATTTCTCGCGCGAGAAAACAGCGAGTCCTTGTTTGGCGTTCTCGGCAAGACATTCGGAGATATTAGTTCGGTCTTGACCGATTTCTGGGATTCGCCCGGTTCCGGAGACGGAGTGAAAACGGGGGTTGAAAATAAATCGGTAGATAGGGTATATTTACTCCCGCTGTCAGAGAAGAAGTAAGTTCCAAGCACCAAGCGCCAAATACAAGTAATATTGGAATTTGGAGGTTGGCATTTGGGATTTATTTTTTATTATGGCCATAGGCATAAAACCGAGAGAAATAACGGAAGAGGTCCAGCAGTCCTATTTGGAATACGCCATGAGTGTTATTGTTGCCCGCGCCCTTCCCGATGTTCGAGACGGACTGAAACCTGTTCATCGGCGCATTCTTTATGCCATGCAGGAGATGGGGCTGCGTCCGGGAGCGAAGTTCCAAAAATCCGCAAAGGTTGTCGGATACGCCATGGGCAACTATCATCCCCACGGCGATACCGCTATCTATGATTCCCTGGCCCGTATGGCCCAGGATTTTTCCCTTCGCTATCCATTGGTTCAGGGGCAAGGCAACTTCGGATGTTTTACTAAAGACACAAAAGTGAAACTTACCGACGGAAGAGATTTAAGTTTTGGAGAACTTATAAAAGAATACAAGCAAGGTAAGAAAAACTACACTTATACAGTTAACTCTTTGGGTCTGATCTCCATAGCAGAAATTAAAAACCCAAGGTTAACCAGAGAAAACTCCGAGATAGCAAAAGTAGTTTTGGATAACGGAGAGGAAATTAAATGCACTTCTGATCATTTATTTATGCTTAGAGACGGCTCATATAAAAAAGCCAAAGATTTAAAGCCGAAAGAATCTTTAATGCCTAATTACTTGAAAATTTCCGAAAAAGCGGACCGTTTAAATCGAGAAGGATACACTTTGGTTTATCAGAATAAAAAAAGCGAATGGGTTCCGGCCCACCACTTGGCTGACAACTATAATCTTACGCAGGGAATATATGCTAAGAGCGCCGGCAGGGTGAGGCATCACAAAGATTTTAATAAACTCAACAATAATCCCAACAACATTACCCGTTTAAGCTGGGGCGAACATTGGAAAATTCATTATACCCATGCTTCAAACCAGCACAAAAATCCGGAGTACCGCGCCAAGATTGCTGACGGAAGAAATAGATATTGGTCCGATCCTCTGAATAAAGCTAAAAAAGCCGGAGAAATGTCTACTAGAAACTTTAGAAATTGGAAAAACGATGCTTATCGAAATAAAATGGTTAAATTTCTTAGTGATGTGAATAAAAAATACATTGAAGATCATCCTGAAAAAAGAAAAGAATTTAGCGCAAGAGCAACGGCAACCCTTAAAAGATTATGGCAAGACCCGGGTTATAGAGCGCTGTTTCATGAAAAAATTGTTAAAGGAAACAAGAATCACACAACAAACCAAACAGGAAAGTTAAAATTTATAAATATTTGCAAGGGTGTTATAGATAAGCAAATTGCTCTGGACGAGAGCCACTACGAGAAAATAAGAAGCGAAATTTATCCTTACGGCGCCGCTCCTTTGTGGGAGACGGGCTTGAATAAGTATTTTAACGGCGACTCTAATTTAATTTTTCAAGAAATAAACAAAAACCACAAGGTGGCAAGAGTAGAGAATCTAACCCGTAAAGAAGACGTATACGACTTGACCGTTGAGAATTCTCATAATTTTGCTTTAGCGGCTGGAGTATTTGTCCACAACTCGATCGACGGCGATTCTCCGGCCGCAATGCGATATACGGAAGCGCGGTTGGCTCCAATATCGGAACAACTTTTGGCCGATATCGACAAGGACACCGTCAATTTTCGCGATAACTACGACGGTTCACACCAAGAGCCTGTCGTACTGCCGACACGCATTCCCAATCTTTTGATAAATGGCTCGATGGGAATCGCCGTCGGTATGGCGACAAATATTCCTCCGCACAACCTTGGCGAGATTTTGGACGCGATGATGCACCTGATAGAGAACAAGGACGCCGACCTGAAGGAGCTTCTCCGGTTCGTAAAAGGGCCCGACTTTCCGACTGGCGGGGTAATTTATAACGAGAAAGACATAACAAACGCTTATGCCACCGGCCGGGGACCTCTTTTGATGCGGGGCCAGGCGGACATAGTTGAGAACAAAAAAGGTTTCCAGATAATAGTCAGCGAGATACCGTATCAGGTTAACAAAGCGGAGCTTATCAAACATATCGCCGA
>CAYIUL010000047.1:0-3697 GCA_964366725.1 uncultured Candidatus Saccharibacteria bacterium
CGAAATTTCGCGCCCGGAGATCTACTTCGGCGAGCTTTCAAACGACTATGTCATCACCAAAACAAAATCCCGCGAGTTCAATTACCCCAAGGGCGAAGAGAACGTCTACGCAACATATGAGGGTGGGGGCGGGGTGGAAATAAACTCGTTTCTGCGGCGCGTATTTTATGCGATGAAGTTTCAATCGCTTAAACTGCTTTTGTCCAACGACATTACCGGCGAAAGCCGCATTCTTTACCACCGCACCATTGCCGAACGAGTCGCCAAGATCGCGCCGTTTTTGACCTTTGATCGAGACCCCTATATTGTTATTGCCGACGGCAAGGTGTACTGGATTGTCGACGCCTATACCGTGAGCGACCGTTATCCTTATTCTCAACCATTGCGATTAAACGGCAGAGACATTAACTACATCAGAAACTCGGTAAAAGTGGTGGTTGATGCTTACGACGGCAGTGTTGTCTTCTATCAAGCGGATACCGAGGACCCGATTTTGAAAACATACGCCAAGATTTTTCCCGGAACATTCCGGTCGCTTTCGGAGATTCCCAAAAGTTTAGTTTCCCACCTGCGTTATCCCGAAGATATCTTTACCATGCAAACCGCCGTCTATACCGTCTATCACATGGATGATTCACAGATTTTTTACAACAAAGAGGACCAGTGGGAGATTCCAGCCATTGCGTCAGGGGGAGAGGGGGTGTCGGTAGGCAAAATCCCGCCGATGTCGCCTCGGCACATCATTATGAAATTGCCGGGAGAGAAAAAAGAGGAATATATTTTGATGCTGCCTTTTACCCCTCGGGGAAAAGACAATCTATCC
The DNA here is from genome assembly GCA_964366725.1 of uncultured Candidatus Saccharibacteria bacterium. Taxonomy (GTDB): domain Bacteria; phylum Patescibacteriota; class Minisyncoccia; order 2-02-FULL-40-12; family GWA2-44-9; genus JACPAB01. The sequence goes on from CAYIUL010000047.1 coordinate 824, forward strand.
GCCTGGATGGTCGCCCGTAACGACGGAGAAAGCTACGGCAAGTTGTTGGTCTATCGTTTTCCTAAAGACAAGCTTGTGTTCGGACCAAAGCAGATCATCGGCCGCATCAACCAGGATCCGGTGATTAGCCAGCAAATCTCGCTTTGGAGTCAAGGCGGGTCACAGGTAATTCAGGGGCCGATATTGGTGATTCCAATTGAGGAATCACTCTTGTATGTGCGCCCGCTCTATCTCAAGGCCGAAGCCGGAAAAATTCCCGAGTTAAAACGGGTGATTGTGGCATATGAAAATAAAATTGCCATGGAAGAGACGCTAGAAGAGGGGTTATCAAAAATCTTTGGCAGTGGAGCAGGAAAAAGACCGCAAGGGGGTAGTACTACAGCAAAATCACAAGTGATGCCAACTCAAGATGATCGAGAGCGTATACGAAAAGCAGCTGAAACGTATGAAGAGGCGTTGCGTGCACAAAGAGAAGGCGACTGGGCGCGCTACGGCGAGGCAATAAGGCGTCTGGGAGAGATTCTTAAGCAATAATATGCTGTGGGTTATTATTTCGGCGGACAAATTTATTATTAACCCCTTCAAGCTCTCGCTCTTGATGTCTCTTTTCTCAACCCACCCGCCGGTAGAAGAAAGATAAAGAGATTAGAAAAAATATAATAGCCGCCAAAAATTCCGTCCGCCCCCGCGAGGGTGGGGCGGAGCGTCAATTTCGTTCAAAATAGGTTCGAGCATTTTCAAACAAAGGACACACCAAATGAAAAATACCGACTAGTCGGTATTTTTCATTTGTTTGACAATCTCTAAAAAATGCAGTAAACTATACTGTAATTAGCTTTTTGAAAAAGAAACGAGGTTTCTATGCCAACCCTTGAACTTGAAGAATTCGTAGAGGTCCAGATAAACCCCTTAGATTTACTTGAAGAGAATAAAAGGCCGATGATTTGCGTATTTGATTCGATTCGCGTACACGAACTCATTTTTAATTTCGTCTTGGCGGAGCTTTTGGGGAAAATAAACATTTTCTGGATTGTTCCTTTTTTCCATACTTTTATGGGTCTTGTCGGTGTAAATGAGATTTACCCCCATTCAATAGGGATGAAAAAACCAGTTCTTCTTGTTTCTGAATTGGAAGTAATCCCCGGTGAGCATTCCTTTGACATAGATATACTGCGAAACCTCCGCCGCGCAGAATCGCTTAGAAATACTCCTCTGGTCGTAATCTCTAACAAGGACTGCTTGGCAAGGGCGCAGAACGAGTCGGAAAACGACCTAAAAGAGTTGGAAATAAACGGAACTTTCACTTGGAGCAGTTTGGAAAGTAAGCCGGACGAGCAGAAAAGATTGTTCAATATTATTTCCCGAATTCTTGGTCTCAAACGAGGGGAGTAAAACCTTAGGTTCCCGGCCGCGCGAGTAAACGCGGCTTTTAAATTGTCCTTGGAAGTGATATTAAGGTTATATGGAAATCTATGATTAACCTGGCGACTCCAATTGAAAAACTTGCTCATGTCGGGCCAAGAAATTTTCCGCGACTGAAGAAACTCGGTATAAAAATCGTCAGAAATTTGCTTTGGCATTTCCCTGTTCGCTATGAAGATTTCAGTTCCGTTGTGCCCATAGGCAAGATTAATGAACCCGGTGAGATGGTCAGTATCCGTGGAGTAGTTTCTGATATTAAGAGCGCGCGACTTTGGCCCAGGCGGATGGCGATTACTAATGCGACAATCCGAGACGAAAGCGGCTTGATTCGCGCCGTCTGGTTTAATCAGCCGTATATTGAAAAATCGCTCCCGGCGGGCTCGGCCGTCAGTTTGGCCGGCAAAGTGAGTTTGGACAAAAGAGGGCTTTATTTTTCAAGTCCCCATTACGAGAAATTTTATGGAGTATCTCAACTTACTCATACTAGCGGTTTAGTGCCGGTTTATCCGGAAACCGAGGGTTTAACCTCAAAATATTTACGCTTTTTAATAAAGCCGCTTTTAGTAGGCGTAGAAAATTTGCCCGATCCCCTGCCTGAAGAGCTTATCAAGAAATATAATCTTCCTAGACTAGGCAATGCTTTGCGCTCCATCCACTTTCCAAAAAAGAATGAAGAAGCGGAATCAGCCCGCCGGAGATTTGCTCTTGAAGAATTGATACTTTTTCAGTTGCGCGTCTTGCGCGACCACAGACAACTCCAAACGTTTAAAGCGCCCAGAGTAGGTTTTGATGAAAAACTAATTGCTGGCTTCGTGAAGAATCTTCCTTTTGAATTGACTAATGACCAGCGGATTGCTGCTTACGAAATTTTACAAGACCTAAAACGCAATTATCCAATGAACCGGTTATTAAATGGCGATGTCGGTTCCGGCAAAACGGTAGTGGCGCTTATCGCGGCTTATCAAACGGTTTTGGCCGGCTTGCAAGTTGTCTTTATGGCGCCGACTGAGATTTTAGCCGAGCAGCACTACCAGACAATAAAGAGTTTATTGTCTGGAAATCCCAAACCTCAAATCTCAAATCCCGAAAAGGGACGTAGTCCCCTCGGGACTTTACGTCCCAAACAAATCCCGAATCCCAAATCCCAAATTGGAATCGGATTACTTACCGGTAGCGTGGCAAGACAGTGGTCGGTTGATGAAATAACCCAAGAAAAGATCAGCAAAAAATTAATGCTTCAGAAAATTACCAAAGGAGAAATTGATATCGTTGTGGGTACTCACGCCGTTATCCAGAAGAATATTAAATTTAAAAATCTCGGGCTTGTTGTTATTGACGAACAGCATAGATTCGGGGTTGAGCAGAGAATGAAATTGGTTAAGGAACAAGCTCTTGTTCCTCATCTTTTATCAATGACGGCAACGCCTATTCCTCGCACATTAGCTCTAACTA
>CAYIUL010000048.1:0-3609 GCA_964366725.1 uncultured Candidatus Saccharibacteria bacterium
TCCATGGTTATAGCATTAATATTATTATTCCAAGAATTACCATCGCTATCCCTCCCCAAAGCCGCATGGATTTTCTTTCCTGTTTTTGCCAGGAACGGGCTTTTTCGAGGAGGTTCTTGTCGCTTGCGATAAGAAGGATGACAACAAGAGGGGCGACAAATATCAGATTATAGAGCAGAAGGTATCCCAGGCCTGAAATGTAGGTTGCCTGGTCATGTAAGAGACCCAGAATCATCAGGTAGGGGCCGCCGGTGCAGGGGAATTCACACAACCCGACCAATACTCCCAAGGCAAAAGCCGTAGGTATTGACCCTTTTTCCATTAACACCGCCATTTGGTGGTGGGCGGCGTCAGGAATTTTCAGCTTAATGGGGAATCTGGGGAAGAACTCGCCTATGAGATTAATGCCGCCCAGCAATATCAGCAGGGATGCCCCGACTCTTGCCATAAAATGGGGAGTGTTGAATATGTGCAGAACCCGGAGTATTCCAAGGCCGATAAGAACATAGACAACGAACAGGCCAAGGATGTAGATCCCGCCTATCCCGAGTATTTTTGACCTCATTTTTCCGATACTGAAGAGGAATGCTATCGTCAGAAGCAAGATCGAGAAAGCGCAGGGGTTTATGCTGTCTATCAGGGCGGCCACGAATACCATCGGCAGCAGCCATTGGCCTTCTTTGCTGATGTTCCACAATACCCGAGTTCCTATGTTTTGGCTCTGAAAGAGCGCCGCCGATCCAATGACCACGACGGCAACAATGATCAGCGCTAAAAGTTTTTTGCTCATTTTAAGGGGTTACGAAGGCAGAAAATCCAAGTTCCAGGATATTCTGGTCGTTATTTTCAAGAAAAACCATTCTTTCTATCCGACCAACCCCGGCTGGACCGTGGGCTGCGGGGTCAAAAGAGACTTCTATTTCGGCTTCATTTCCCGGCTCAAGAACCGCCTTGAATCGAGGAATGGATCCGTGGCCGGGCATTCCCATCGGCCCGTATTTTCCTCCGAGTGTTATCAGCGTAGCCGAAGTGCACATACAGGAAGTGTAAAGTTTTGTGAACTCCACCGGTTGGCCGGTAGGATTGCTGATCTTGAATGTGTGCGTCACCACGCCTGCGGCCATGCTTATTGTTCCAAAGTCGTGATCTTTTTTATCCGCCACGATACCAGTATCCGCAGTTTCTTTGAGGTTCGCCTTTTTATCCGTTGACGTTGGCCTGGCCAACAAACCCAGGCCGATGAATATGAACAGTCCAACGAGGACTGCCAGAATTATTTTTTTATTTTTATACATTGTTTAACCAAATAAAACAGCCATTAAACTAAAAACGCCGATGAAAACCGCCGACTTGCGGTTTTGTCCCGGCGTTTTTAGGCCGCAGACGGGCTGTTTTCGTGAAGAGAAAACCAACTTTTAAGGATGGTCTCGCGAGAGATAAATAAGGGACCTCGATCTTTTGTTTGAAATTTTAAAACCGGCTTCAGGCCGAACGGACCGGTCGGTAAGGTCCATAGAGCCACAAACAGAGCAAGTAAAGAATATGCCAATAGTGTGGCGTTCGAAAAAGTTCTGAAAGCATTCAGGTGAAAATCAATTAAGTTGGTTCCCGGCGGACATTCGAAACCATTGGCGACGGTGGCTATGCAAATTTTAGAATGGCCATGTTCGGGATCCTGTTCCATTGCCGAAAAACCGAATACGGCGATGGTGACGAAACTGATTATGGCTAAAATTGAGAACAACGCCTTCATGTGATACAATATACTCCAAAATATGCCCATTGTCTATGTTGCCATGTCAGGGGGTGTGGATTCTTCTGTTGCCGCCGCTTTACTCAAAAAGCGGGGATTTGGGGTTGTCGGTGTTTTTATGAAACCATGGCAACCGAAAATATCGAGTGGCTGTCTCTGGAAAGAAGATAGGGAAGACGCATTGAGAGCCGCGGCGGTTATCGGCATCCCTCTTTTGACCTGGGATTTCTCAAGGCAATATAAAAAGTCCGTGACGGATTATATGCTTAAAGAATATAAAGCCGGAAGGACGCCCAATCCCGACGTAATGTGCAATAAAGAAATAAAGTTCGGCCTATTCTACAAAAAAGCAATGAAGGCGGGAGCGGACTTTATCGCCACCGGACATTACGTCAGAGAAAAGAACGGAAAACTATTTGTTGCTAAGGACAAAAACAAAGACCAGTCGTATTTTTTGTGGACTCTTAAGGAAGATACCGTTAAAAAATGTATTTTCCCGATAGGGGAATATGCCAAGCCGGAAGTCAGGAGATTGGCCAAAAGATTCGGGTTGCCTAATTTTGCCAAAAAAGACAGCCAGGGGGTGTGTTTTATCGGCCCGCTGGATATGAAAGGTTTTCTAAAAAATCACATTAAACCTAAACCCGGGAAAATAGTTCACAATGGTAAGCAGATCGGAACCCACGACGGCGTCTACTACTACACCATCGGCCAGAGGCACGGACTGAATATAGGAACCGGCGGCGGTCCCTACTTTATCGTCTCCAAAGATGTCAGAAAGAATATTATTTATGTCGGCAACGAGAAAGAACTTTTTTCCGACAAAGCCGTGGTAAAAAGAGTCAGCTGGGTAAATGGAGCTGTTAAGTTCCCGGCCGAATTTTCCGTCCGTTTAAGATACAGGGCCGGGTTAAAAAAGGCCGTCTTAAAGAAGAACGGCGAACTTGAATTAAAAACCCCCGAGCGAGCCATCACCTCCGGCCAATCGGCGATATTTTATCGCGGGAACGAATTGCTTGGCGGAGGGGTAATCAGTTAGGAGAGAATCTTGACCAGGCGAGGCCACTTATCGAGCGGTTCTTGCGCCAAAAGGCGGATAATTTTTAACCTGCCCTCAGGGTTGTTTCCATATTTTTGTAATAATGCTTCGGCTGAATCCAACGCAAGTTTCAGAGTATTTTTATAATCCTTATTCCAGGCATCTGTAATAACGTCCGAACACGTTTTCTCAAGTTCTGCTTCCCCTAATTCGAGACCGTCTTTCCGTATTCTTAAATTTTGTGCTCTGACTCTTCCTAAAACTTTATTTCTGAAAAAAATCTCGGTATTTAAATCTTTGAAATAATTATACAAGCCATCATTATCCATTAAGGCAAACCTTATATTTGCTATGGATCCTCTCCAATCCCCAGTTTTTAAGTAGGCCAATATTTCTGTTTTTGCTGAACCCTCCAAATCTCTAATTATTAATCGGGCAAACTTACTTATCCTATTTTTAAACGTCTCGTAATTTAAAACGCTATTTTTCGACTCAAAAAGCGCCATTGTTCCGGAATAATCGAAGAACTCTTTGGGATATATGTTCAAATGAATAGAGTGTTCTTCTTCATGCATTTCGGTTCCCCTGGAAAGTTTGCCCGAATCAGCGGAGTTTTCCAGAATTACCTTGTTTGATAATTGGGGAAGCTTTGGAAATTGTCTGTCGAGCTTAACACCACCAGACATCCTGGCATTTCTGTCTAAAGAGGGCCGGTTTTGTTCTTCACCACCAATATAGGCAAGAACATAATCCTCTATATCATGGACGCGGAAATATAATCCGCCAAAAACAGTTTCAATCTCTATGCGTCCTGTCG
>CAYIUL010000049.1:0-3565 GCA_964366725.1 uncultured Candidatus Saccharibacteria bacterium
GCCGCGAAGCGGCGAGGCAACCTCCCCCAAAAATCGTGAAAGTATTATCTGGTGCCTGCGAAAGGAATCGAACCTTTGTCTAGGGCTTATGAGTCCCTCGTTCTAACCATTGAACTACGCAGGCTCACTACGCAGATAATTAAGAATTATACTCGAAAACGAGGGAAAATGCTACCTTTCGGCATAAACGCGCTCAATTTCGGAAGCAACTTCAAAATCTCTGTCGGTTACCTTCCCGCCAATATCAAAACGCTGGAGCTCGAATAAAACCTTATTGTAAAAAATGTGGGTATCGGGATGATGGTCTTTTTCTTCAAAAAATGGCGTAAGTTTGTTTATAAAACCCAAACTATCCACAAAGTCATTGAATTTGAATTCTTTCTTGAGCTTATCATCGGCATAAGTCCATCCGGGCAGCTCTTTTAACTTCTCGCGTATCTCCCCCTCCGAAAGCGGTATTGGTTTTTCCATAATTTAAATATATTTCCAAAACGGTGAATTGGCAATGAAAAAGAGGGGTTATCCCCTCATGGTTTTGTAGATGGCGTCAAATTCTTTGTCCAATCCGCATTCGGATAAATTCGACAGATATTTAGCCCCAACCTCTATGCCGATAAACATTCTTCGGGAAATACCAATAAGAAACGGGTGGACAATGCCAACCCCCTCTTTAACACAAAGAACGACGATCTTATTTCTGGAATTGCCTCTTTCGCATTCGATAGAAGCGCCGACATCTCCGGAGTTGGTCACAAAATAAAAAACAACATCGCAGCCATCCACGCCACTTAGATCCTGATAAACAAAAGTGGCAATAGACCCTTGGTTGGTATCTGTCCGAGGATCATAAAAATCCATGCCGCTAACTTTCTCTTTAACATAATCCCGCCAATCAGCGTATCCTTCAAAAGCAGTGAAGCTGCCGGCAAGATAACACCTGATTCTTTTCATCCCCTGCTCCGCCTGTAAATGCCTTGCAACCAGTTTACAAAATTTCTAAATAAAAACAAGGCATATTTTAAATACAACCTAAAATCAAAATGTGCCTCTCGGCGTATTTTGCTCATGTCAGTCCATAAATGGCTTGCCACGAGATAAATTGTGAAGCGATTTATTTTTCGTGGTTGCGGGGGCTGGATTTGAACCAGCGACCTGAGCTTTATGAGGGCTCCGCTCTAACCATTGAACTACGCAGGCAGATAGCATTATTTTACATCAAAACCTCGAGAATTCACAGAAAAGGCGGCTTTTTGCCGCTACTGTTCACTTTTTATTAAAAACCTGGCCAAGAACTTTGATCTTTATGACTCTGGCGACCTTGTAGCTGACACCGTTGTGAGGGCAGTCATTGGCCGAGCAAAGCGAACAAACATCTTCGGAATTGACCAGTCCCATGTCCACCATTGCCGGACTAAGCATGAAAACCATTTTCGAGTCGAGCGTATGCCAACCTCTCAAAAAACATCCTTCGGGGACAACCCGAAAGATGGAATCCCGAAGCTCCCGAAACTCGCCCTTGGCAAGTTCTGCGGCATCGTCGGCGTTGACCTTGTTTTTAAACGCATCTTGGTTCATGGTTCCCAGCAATTATGTAAAGCTGCTTGCCTAAAATCATATGCTTGAAAACGCATCTTGTCAAAACAAAAAGCGGGGCGAGATTCGACTATGAACTTTTTAGCGTTATCAGACGATCGGTCAGAGCATTAATTTTATAGAGTAAGTTGGTACTTTTTCTAACACGCAAATCCATAGTTCCATAGAATTTGTTTTGGTTCTCGTACTTTTTTTTGGGAAGTGTTTTAACATACCTGATGTCCGTAAAATTTCCGGATTGGTGAATTGCACTGTTCCATATGTCTTTGCACCTTCAGCAAGATATAACTCTAAACCTGCTATAAAAAATTCATTATTTGTCAGTTTATTAAGCTTTTTAGCTTCCTGGGTTGCTTTTTGTAACTGTTCTAAAATATGCTACACTATTGTTGCGGGGTGGAGCAGCGGCAGCTCGCCGGGCTCATAATTCGAAGTGGTTTCCTGGCGGTGCTTTAGCCCACCAAGGAACTTTGTAGAAATTGTGACCTATCATAGTAATGTGGTATGGAAAAACTCTCTAAATTGCCGGAAACCCTAGTCCGCCGATTGGCGGATGGGCAATCAGCAGCGAAGCCCTATTGGGAACGTTCAGAGACTATAATGGGAGCATCCGCCAAAGACGGATGATGGGATAGTCCGAACCCGGAAGTAATTCCGGAAACACCAGAACCCGGAGGTCGCAGGTTCGAATCCTGCCCCCGCAACATTCAAAAACCAAGCACCCCCATAAGGGGTGCTTGGTTTTTGACATACGTAAATAATAAGAATACAAAGAGAGTAAGCGACAAAAGAGAGAGGGGCCATGAAACTGGCAAGATCGTTATCGTTGTTCCTGCTCTTTTCAATTTCAGTCGGATGCAGCTCAAATCCAAAGCCGAACACGACTCCCGGACCTCCCGAGGATAAACCGCCGGAACCGGTTACACTAAAAGTTTCTCCTTCCATGAGCGCAGCCGGGCCAAGAGGTGCTACAGTCCAAATCGCTTATACGATAGCGCGCCATCCCGATAACAGAAGGTACTATATCAGTTGGGGAGATGAGTATGGACCATGGGGAGGAAAAGGCGAATCCTTGAACGGAACCAATGCACAGGTTGTTTTTCCCCATATATTCATCGACCGCCTTTATGAAGGAAACTATACTGTTGTTTTACAACTTACAAGAATTGAGAACGGCGAAGAAAAAGAATTTGTTGCTTTGGCAAGATTTTCAGTACATTAAAAGCGGGAAAACCCGCTTTTAGAATGTAAACCGAATTTTATTGATTTAACTGCGCCTGCAAGAGGATTTTACCGACATTTCCAGCAGAGCCACAGCTTACCGTTATCTCGTTCGGTAAGGACGGACTGAAAAGATTGACGATCTGATAGCCATACCCGGGCAAAGAATAAGAAGCATTCCCTATCTTAACGGTTACCGGACTATTAGACCTGTTGTCCAGCATGATATTTGTGCCGTTTTTATAAGTAACCCCGTTCGGAACCGCTTGGCAACGCTGGTCAAATTGAATTCTTCTGCCTTCGTACTCCTTGACCAGATCTCCATAGGGCTTTAATGGCGCAGGTGAGGATTTAACGCCGGATTTAGCCGGTGCTTTCGCTATTGAACTTGGGGTTGGTGTTGCCGTCGAAGAAGTAAAATCACCGACCCACTTGCCCCCTCTACCCATCAGCCAATATCCCAAAACGACCACCAATACGACCACTATCAGCAAGAGCCACTGGTTTTTTTTCATATACCATTAATTTTACTCGAGTTTGGTCTTTGGCGGCAACAGCAGGGTGTGGATAAGAATTTGGATTCGTGGTATAATATCTCAGTTTTAAGGAGAGTAAATGGAGGGTTCGCCTAATGGTATGGCACTGGTTTCGAAAACCAGCGGGAGCAATCCCTTGCAGGTTCGAGTCCTGCACCCTCCGCCAGTTAGGAAATGAAGCAGTTGGCTCGCCCGCTACGCGGGCTCGCCAGCCG
>CAYIUL010000050.1:0-3320 GCA_964366725.1 uncultured Candidatus Saccharibacteria bacterium
TGCTATTGTTGCTAAGTCTAAGACTACTGTTATTTTTATAAATCAATTACGCATGAAGATTGGTATCGTGTTCGGTAACCCGGAAACAACTACCGGTGGTATGGCTTTGAAATTCTATTCATCGGTTAGAATTGAAGTCAGAAAGGCTGCTCAGATCCAGGCGGGGGAGAAGATCGTCGGAAACAGGGTGAAGGTCAAAGTTGTTAAGAACAAAGTTGCTCCTCCGTTCAGAACTTGCGAATTCGATATTCTCTACAACGAAGGCATTTCCCGCTATGCCGATGTGGTCAACACCGGTGTCCGCTACAACGTAGTTACAAAATCCGGAAGCTGGTTTAACTACGGCAGTCAGAAGCTCGGCCAGGGCGTAGAGGGCTCCCGCCAATTCCTCAAAGAGAATCCCAAAGTGGAGAAAGAGATCGTCACTAAAATAAAAGAAGCGGCAGTCCTGGAAGCATAACTAAAAAGGCCCGTGAAAGCGGGCCTTGTGCTACCTGTAGCCCAGTTGTCGGGCTACGTTTTTGTTTGTCTGCCATTGGCGGAAATTTCGATGGGAATATTTGTAACCGATGTAACCGTTAACGGCTATCTTTTCCACCCAGCCGATGGTTTTAATGAGCTTCCGGTGCTTCGGATATCTCCGCATCAGGAGCCGTCCGGCTACGCTTACGCCCGCATTGTTGATGAGCGAAAGCTGGAGAACGGGCAAGCTTATCAGGATTACTTTCCTGCTGCCGGCTCCGTAGCTGATGGGTTTGTCGTAGGGCAGTCCGTTTATGGTGAAATCGGAGTTGCTCTCCACGAAGCCATGCTCAAAAAATATCTGCGAGCTGTTCCAGTCGAGCTGTTTGCCCAGCCACGAGGCGCCGAACGGGCCGTATGTGGTCGGGTCGAGAACCACGTCCTTGGCAACGCCTTTGATGAACCCGCCGGCCTTGTTTTGGGCTTCGATGGGCCGGGGCGCGGCCAGAATGACCGCCAAAAGAATCCAAACAAACCTCATTGAAGACCTCTCAAGGAACTGTAAGTTCCCATACTATACGACAAATTTTATAATTTTCAAGTAAACCAAAAGCCCCCGGAAGGGGGCTTTTGGTTTGGGTTTACCTTACCGTCTGGTTCCGTGTATACGGCATCAATGCCATGTATCTGGCGAGCTTTACCGCTTCGGCTATTTTCCTTTGGTGCTTATTGCAAAGTTTATTCCTTCGAGAAGTCGCGATCTTAAATTGGGAAGTGACATACTTCCTTAAGAATTGAGTGTTTTTGTAGTCCACTCGGTTTATGTTGTCCTGGCAAAATTGGCACTGCATATTAGAAAGGTAAATCTTCTTCTTTAATTTTCATTTCGTCTTCTTCAACACCGGCATTCATTGGCTCGTTCTCGTCTATTATCGGAATATCCGCATCTTTGACGGGCGCCCGGCTTGCTTGCCCTGAGTTTATCGAATGGGTCGAAGGATTCTTGATGTCGGCCATTGGGCTTTCGCTCTGTGCTCCTGCCGGCCTTGGCCCCAACTGGAGCCCTTCGGCGATAATTTCGGTGATGTATTTTTTGACGCCGCTCTGGTCGGTCCAGTTCCTGGTTTGAAGCCGGCCCTCTATCATAACCAGCCCGCCTTTCTTAAGGTATTTTGCCGCAACGTCAGCCAGGCGGCCCCAGGCGATGACGGTGTGATATTCTGTGGCGTCCTTTCGCTGGCCGGAAGGGTCTTTCCAAACTCTGTTTGTAGCCATTCTAATAGTAGTGACGTTCTGCCCGCTCGGAATAGATCTCGAGTCGGGGTCCTGTGTTAATCTGCCTATTAAAATTACTTTATTGAGATTCATGGTGTGGTTATAAGTTGCCGAGTATATCTTCCAGTTTTTTCTCCATTTCTTTGGTCTCTTCCGGCGTGGCGGTCTTCTCTTTCACTCGTCTTTCGGCTCTTTCTTTGGCTTTTACCTGTTTTAGCACGGCCTCCCTGCGTTGTCCAGCAGAGGGGACTTTGATTATCAGGTATCTCAACACTTCATTATTCAGCTTAAGTTCGTCGTTTATCTCCTTCAGCGCCTCTTTTCTCGGAGTGGTCTCCTGACCCTGCTTTAGCGGGTCAAGGAACTCTGTCGCGTTCTCGACGGTGAACTGTATGTAGCCAAAAAAAGCGTGATCACTGTCCTTTATCGGGTAAGACAAACGCATCTTCTCCGGCTCTCTGGAAAATAAAACATTTCCGTTTCGGCCGGTGATGCCTTTTTCCAACGCTTGTTTGATCTCCTGGACCTTGGCTTCTTCCAGATTCGGATTCAAATGAAAAGCCAATTCGTAATTTTGCTGCTCTTTCATGTGCTTTGGAGTTAGGCAGAGGAATATCCGGCGAGACGCCGAGATAATGGGTATTTCCTAAAGTCCTAAAACCACTTATTAATGACGCTTTATGTTAGCAATTCGGAGGTGAAATGTCAATATCTCAAACAAACAAAAACCCGTTTTCGGGTTTTGTTGGTTTAAAGCAAGTTTACCGCTTGGCAACTCGTGAAGTACAAATCTGTCCTGCATTTTTTCAATTATTTGTTTGGTTAACTCGTTATCTATTTCCCCATTGCCCAGTTTTTTGTCGACCCTTAGGACGATTTCTTGAACATTAAGCGGCTGATTTTTGTTTTCAATGAAGATGTTGTGGATCGATTCCTCTATCTTATGAGCCAGGTCATGCTCAGTCATCCCAACCCCCGTTCTCAAGGCGTCTACCGGCATTTTACAATAATTAAATTTTTATCTCCACCACATCACCCTCCTGAATTATATAATCTCTGCCAACAGTGCGGAGGAGTCCTTTTGAGCGGGCCGGGACATATCCGCCGGCTTCGAGGAGGGTTTTCCAGTTGATGACCTCGGCTCTGATAAAAAGTTTTTCAAAATCGGTGTGTATAGCGCGGGAGGCCTTCGGTATCGGGTCGCCGATGTGGGCGGTCCAGGCCCGGCTCTCGTCTTCTCCGGTTGTCAGGAATGTGACCAAGCCGAGGGTTTTGTATGCTTTCTTTATCAGCTGGTCCAAGCCGGCTTCTTTTATGCCGAATTCTGTCAGGTATTCTTTCTTTTCGTCTGCCGTTGATTCCGACAGGAGCAACTCCAGTGGAGTGGATAGGACAACATAGTCCCTGTCTCCGATAGCTTTCAATAACTTTTCGTCGGGTTTCCATCCGGAAGCCAATTGGGCCTCCGATGCGTTGAATACAAAAATGACCTATTTGTCGGTCAGCAGCTCAAGCGGAGGAAGGATTTTGTCTTTTTTCGCATTCCTTTATTGTTTGGTCTGAAGGTCTGGCAGCCCGAGTTA
>CAYIUL010000051.1:0-2858 GCA_964366725.1 uncultured Candidatus Saccharibacteria bacterium
AGCAGGTCTATAATGCAAATACCGTCTCTGATAGTGAAGACGTAACGGGACATTGACGGATTTAAAACGGTCCTTTTCCGACCGTAGTGCATGCCCGCCTTCAGCATGTCTTCGTAATTGACCTGAATAGTATTAAGTTCCACTCTGAATATGCTATCAGATAGTCCTTGTAAAATCAACCCCGGTGTGCTAAAATAATACTCATATGAAGCAAGGAATACACCCACAATATTATCCCGATGCCAAGGTAAAATGCGCCTGTGGCAATACTTGGACAACCGGCTCTACCCAGCCGGAACTCAACACGGGCATTTGCTCAAAGTGTCACCCATTCTATACCGGCACCGAGAAGATTCTCGATACCCGGGGAAGAGTTGAGAAGTTCAAAAAGAAACTCGAAAAGTCAGCTTTGAAGTCCTCACCTGCGACGAAGAAAAAGGCGAAAAAATAATGTACCAGTACCAGCCCCACCAAAAACCTCGTAATCCAAGCGACGAGGCGATAGTTGAGATCCGCGCCGGAGCGGGCGGCGACGAAGCCGCTCTTTTTGCCGCTGAACTTTTTAATCTCTACAAAAAATACGCGGCATCCAAGGGCTGGGGTTTGGACATTATCGACTCAAACCAAAATAACATAGGCGGATACAAATCCGTTGTTTTCGAGCTCAAAGGATCAAGCGCATACGACAAGATCAAGAACGAGTCCGGGGTTCACAGAGTCCAAAGAGTTCCAAAAACGGAAAAGGGCGGTCGGATCCACACATCAACCGTCACGGTGGCCGTACTTAGAAAGGCCGGTGAAAGCGAACTTCAAATACGGCCCGATGAACTCGAGATCACCTTCTCCCGCGCCGGCGGACCGGGAGGGCAGAATGTCAATAAGGTTGAGACAGCCGTCCGCATCCTCCACAAGCCGTCCGGCATAGTCGTTTCTTCCAGACAGGAAAGATCCCAACAAAGGAACCGGGACAAGGCCATGGACATATTGAGGGCTAAACTTCTGGAAATAAAAAGGATTGAAGAAACCGGAAACATTACCGAAGAGCGCCGGAAACAGATAGGCACCGGAGACCGCTCTGAAAAAATAAGGACTTATAACTTCCCGCAGGACCGGATAACCGACCACCGGATAAAGAAAAGCTGGGGAAACATAGACAGAATAATGGCCGGAGCATTGGATCCTATAATTGACGCGTTAAATAATAAATGACACCAATGAACGACACGGCGTGTCGTTCATTTAAACTTATGAATAACCTCGAAATCAAAAGCCCGGTCTTCCAATCGGAGCCGGGATGGGGAGGACAACTGAAAAATTGGATGTCGAAAAACGGATGGACCTTATTCGTTCTTCTCTGGTTTGGGCTTCTGCTCGCTTTTTTGTTCTTGAGGTGATTCCGGAGCAGCTTCGCCTTCTGCTTCGGCCGGTTCTTCTTCTTTCTCTTTTTCGATGACCTTAACGTCCTCCGCGGTTTCGGTCGGCGCCTCCAGGGCCTTTTCAAGTTCTTCCTGGGACATTGGCTCCTGAACGGTAGCGAGTATATCGTCCGCTTCGGCCACGATTCTCAATCCTGGAGCGAGTTTTATGTCCTTGACCAGGATCTGGTCACCGAAATTGTTCATGTTAGAAATATCGATGGTAATCTCGTGAGGCAAGTCCTGCGGCAAGCCCTCGACTTCAAGCTCGTTCACATTCCTTACGAAGATTCCGCCGTTGTCTTTAACGGCCGGGGCTTCCCCTTTAAATTCCACTTGAACCTTGGCTTTTATCTTTTGGTCTAAACGGACCTTATAAAAATCGGCGTGAAGTACGTCGTCCGTAACGGGGTCTCTGGCGACATCATGGATAATGACAGGGTAGGCCTGTCCGTCTATGTTTACGTAAACCAGGGTTGATTCTCCCGCTGACTCGAATGCTTTAACGAAATCCTTCAGCGGAATTTGTAAAGGAAGCGGCTCCTGGTTTTTCCCATACAAAATCGCCGGCACAAGCCCGGACTTTCTAAATGAGTTCAACCGCCCCCCGATTGCTGCGCGCTTTGCGGCGTTCAGTTCGATTTTTTGATTCTTGGTAGTCATAAAATTAAGCTCTATTATGATACTTCAATTTTTAAACAAAATCAAGCTCCAGAACCCAGCCATCTCAGACACGCCTCCGGTTCCCCGGCGTGGAACCTCGGCTACGTTCGCCACGGCTTCGCCTCGGCTTTTCGAATCCGGTTCGGAGATATTATAACCGGATTCTCCATGCGAAAAGCCGGGTCTCAAGTGTCTTCAATTGGCTGGGTTCCTGCGCTTAGAAATAAGAAAGCCCGCGAGGCGGGCACGGATGTGCGGGCTCTCACGGGCGGGAATTACTTCTTCGAGGTGATGTGAAGACCGGTTGTCACGGGGTCCAGTTTCATCACCGCCGCCTCAACTTGAATATTGAACGCCTTCGCGGCAGCTTTTGCAGCGACTTCTGCAAGATGATTCGGGTCACAAACATCTTGTCGGCTCTTGTATTCGAGCAAGAGACGGTCCGGCACCACAGCGAGCCTTATTGGCCAGATGGTAATGCCGCCTTGCACTCCTTCTGCTCGCAGAGCAGCTACAATTTCTTGCTCTGCCACTCCGCACTCAAAGCCACTTGCTTGTGGCGGCACGGTCAACAAGATCATCGGCATCTCGTTTTTCCTTTCAGGACTCTTAGCCCGAAATTATGCAATGAGCTAATATGTATACCATACTATATCTAACTTAACTCGTCAAGTTTGTCGTGATATACAAGCGAAAGCCGCGACACTTTTTACATACCCGCAGGCGAGCCATGAGATGAGAGGCGGACGATAAAGAGTCCGAAATAATAGGTCGAGCGCC
>CAYIUL010000052.1:0-2749 GCA_964366725.1 uncultured Candidatus Saccharibacteria bacterium
TCAAAGGTGTAATATTCCATCTTCAGAAGGTCGATTACCCCCTTGAACTGGTCTTCGTGGCCGTCCGGTATCTGGAGTTTTACGGCATTCGGGGAAAGACGGCCCAAGATCGACTGGTATGACCTCTCGAATGAAGCCCCCAACCGGTCCAGCTTATTTATAAAGCAAACCCTCGGCACCTTGTAATCGTCGGCATATCGCCAGTTGGTTTCCGACTGCGGCTCAACTCCGGCAACGCCGTCAAAAACCACTACGGCGCCGTCGAGCACGCGCAAAGAACGCTTTACTTCGATTGTAAAATCAATGTGCCCGGGAGTATCGATAATGTTGAGTTTAACTTTTTCGGCATCCTTGTTTTTAGCGTCGGTAGGACTCCAGTAGGCCGTTGTCGCGGCGGCGGTAATGGTGATTCCCCTTTCTCTTTCCTGCTCCATCCAGTCCATTATGGTATCTCCCTCGTGAACCTCGCCTATCTTATGAGAAATTCCGGTATAAAAAAGAATCCTCTCTGAGGTTGTGGTCTTTCCGGCATCAATATGCGCAATGACACCGAAGTTCCTAATTTTTTCAATGGGATAATCGGACATCTTGAGCGTTTACCAAGCAAAATGAGCAAAGGCCTTATTCGCTTCGGCCATTCGGTGAGTATCGGCTTTCTTTTTGACCGCGCCGCCGGTGTTATTAAAAGCATTTATCAATTCCTCGGCCAGCTTTTCTTCCATGGCTTTGCCTTTTGACGCTCGGGCCGAGTCAATTATCCAGCGGATGGCCAAAGTAATCCGTCTTTCCGGTTTAACTTCTATCGGGACCTGGTAGTTGGCCCCGCCTATCCTTCTCGACTTCAATTCCATTGTCGGGGCGGCATTATCAAAGGCCTGCTGGAGGACATCCATAGCCGGTTTGCCGACTTTCTTCTCGGCTCTTTCCAAAGCGCCGTATACTATTTTGTTCGCGATGGATTTTTTACCCGACTCCATGATCTTGTTAATAAGCTTGGCAACCAAAATACTCGAATATTTCAGATCCGCTTCAACTATCGCTCTTTTTTTTACCGGACGTCTCATTTTTAAAAATTAGAAATTTTATTTCGGTTTCTTGGCGCCGTATTTGGAACGTTCCTGTTTTCTGCCTTCCACTCCTCCGGTGTCCAAAACTCCCCGAACTATATGATACCGGATACCCGGCAAGTCCTTTACTCTTCCGCCCCGGAGCACAACCACGGAGTGTTCCTGAAGATTGTGGCCAACACCCGGAATGTAAGCGGTGACTTCCATTCCATTGGTTAAGCGGACACGGGCGATCTTTCTCAAGGCAGAGTTCGGTTTCTTCGGTGTCATTGTCCTTACCTGCAAACATACGCCCCTCTTGAATGGCGCGGGATAGACGACTGGCCTGTTCTTTTTGTTGTTATACCCGAAAGCCAAAGCCGGCGATTTTGTTTTCGCCCTTGAGGTTTTTCTTGGTTTTTTCATCAGTTGTCTGAATGTCGGCATATAAAAAGACCTTTAAGGCCTGATAAAGTATAGCAAAAATTGAGACGGTATGTCAATCGAGCACCTATTTAGCATTGTCTAAACTTTCTTTGATTCTTCTTTTCAACTGAGATATCGCGTTGCCTCTGTATTTTAAGTTGTGTTCTCTGGCTCGAGCATCATTTTCGGATAGATACCCTTCAAAATATACCAGGGTCCACGGGGTAAACTTTTTAGTATATTCATTCTTACCTGCATTATGTTATTTTATTCGCTTCACTAAGTTATTAGTAGAGCCTATGTATACAGAACCCTTCCTTTTGCTTTTTAGAATGTAAACATAATGCATATGCTAAATAGGTGCTCGATCAAAGCTTTAGGCCGGTTAGAAGTTCATGGACCAGCCCCACCAAAGGAAATATCAGCGGAAAGACATAAATCAGAAAAATAATAAGGAGGATAAAGCTATATTGATACATAAATCTCCTGAACCTAATAAATCTCCGTGGAAGGAATGTCATCAACAACCAGTGGCCGTCCAGGGGCGGAATGGGAAACAGATTGAAGATGGCAAGAACAAGGTTCAAAACAATAATAAAAGACAAAAGCTGCGGCACCAGAGGAGACGTAAAAATATCGGGCAGGAACCGGAGGGTCATGCCGAAAAGAAATGCCAAAACAAGGTTGGATGCCGGGCCGGCAATCGCCACTTTGGCGGAACCGTATTTTCTGTCACTCAGGTTTTCCGGAACATAAGGAACCGGCTTTGCGTATCCGACAATAAAAGGAGAGCGCACAAGGAACAGCAACAACGGCAGAATAACGGAACCGAACATATCCAGATGCTTGAGAGGATTCAGGGTGAGCCGGCCCAGGTTCTTTGCGGTCGGATCGCCCAGGGCGTTAGCCGTTAAACCGTGGCTGACCTCATGTATCACGACGGAATACAGTAATACTACGATCTGGAAAAGCGGCAATAGAAAACCATCCATAATCTTGAAATATTAGCAATTATGGGTTACCATGTAAACCAACGTAATTTTTAATCATATGGCAACCAAATGTATCAAATGCGGAAAAAAGCCGGTTATGGCCACAACCCGAAGATTGCTTCGCGGCCATTATAATCCGACCGTAAGATCCAAACGCTATCCCAATCTCCAGTGGGCCCGTGTTGACGGTAAAAGAGTGAAACTTTGCACCGACTGTATTAAAACCCTACACAAATCGGCTCATGCCTAAAGAAAATCTCGAACGCGGTGACCAATTAGATCGGA
>CAYIUL010000053.1:0-2656 GCA_964366725.1 uncultured Candidatus Saccharibacteria bacterium
CGGTCGTGAATAGAACCGACGGGTCGGTCGGAATCAAATACGAAGATGGCACTATCTTGTGTCCGCCGGATTCAAAAAATTTCAGAAATTTATCTCGTATCTCGCCGTGCGACATTTACTCAAAATATCAAAATTACTACGTTTTTACAAATTAAAAAGGGGCTTTATGCCCCTATCTGTGGCTATCTGCCGTGGTCGAGCGGATGAACAAGTGCTTCTTCAGGAAGACCATGTCTTCGAAGAATACTCTGCAACTCGGCGTATACTCTTTCTCCGTATTCTTGTGCTTCCCTCAAATCTCTCGAGAGACGCTGGTTTTCTTTTTCCAATCCATTGATTTCATTTTGGAATTCTTCTCGATCTGTTGGGTAGTTGGTTGCCAAAGCATCTCTCCTTTTCAAAAAACTAATTGCGAAAAATTTAACACTTCTATCTTTTTTGTCAAACAAAAAGACCTTATTTGTAAAAATCAATTTTTATGGTAGTATTTCGGAAAGATTTTTGACAAGGGAGCTGAATGTGTTTCATATCAGCCGAAGGGAGTTCTGCCTTATGACTACAGGGGCGATCTTTACAAGAGAATGCCGTATGAGATCAAGCATTGATATTTTTCGCCATGACCATATGGACGGCGCTATTTGCGTTCTTTCAATCCTGGAAGATCTCTATAAGCTAAGCGGTTTGGAACTGCCGAAGGAAGTAAGGGACTATCAAAATCTTGCTGAACTCAAAGATAATTTGAGGCGATGGTATGCAAGCCCCCAAATAGACATCGAGAGGAAATTCAGGATTGTTACAAACGTAATGCAGAACCCGGATACGCTTTTCCTTATCGCCGAGAACCATGTCAGGGTTCGAGCCGCCCAGGGACTGCGTTATGTCGACGCTATTTGCGCTCCGGAATACGCGGTGCGAGGAGACAAAAAATCCGCCGCTAATCTGACAGTGAAAGAAGGAATCGCTGCGCTGATAGAAGGTATCAAAAGCGGAGAGAAGAAGTATCCGGGCATTGAGGTAAATCTCGTTTGCGCCTTCGACCGCTCGAACACCCCCGAAAGGGCCGTTGAACTGGTGGATATTTTCAGCGAGTGCGACAGGGATTACGTAGTGGCGACCGATATGGTCTGCGATGAAGCAACCTACGGTCCTCAAATACACATCCCGGCGTTCAAGCGGGCCAAAGAAAGAGGGCTTAGAAGGAATTGCCACGCGGCCGAATGGGTCAAGAACAGGCCTGACGGCGAAAAAGAAACCGCCGAACAGATAATGAGGAACTTTCAGGAGGATCTGCCCGGCCGTTTGGTCAACCTGCGGACTGCTTTATTCGAACTGGAGGCCGATTTTATCAATCACGGCCTGGGTCTTTTCTTGGACAGGCAACTTATGGAGTTCATGGCCAAAAGAAAAATAGGCGTCTCGGTATGTCCCGGAAATTATATTGCCTCCAAACTGGTCCCAAGAGTCGATGCCATAGGGATACCGATCTTGTTGGAGGCGGGTGTTCCGGTGGTGATAGATGTTGACGATGACCTGATGTTCGACGGCATCGAGCCGGTAGTGAAGATGTGTGGTCTCGCGCCGGAACAAGTGTCAAAATTGAACCGGAATGCCTGGATGACAAGGCCCGGCAACCGAAAGCAACACTAAATTCCCGCCTGAAAGAGGCGGTTTTAATTATTTTTTAAGACGGAGGCATAATGTCTACTTGGGAGGCTAGAGGGATTTGAACCCTCGATCGCGCTGCCACAGAGCGCTGTGATAACCACTTCACCATAGCCTCCATTTAGATAAATTATTATACCAAATTTTGAATAGAAAATCCAACGGGTATTTTTATAAAAAAGAAGACGCCCGTCGGGAATGATATCCCCGGCGGGCGCTTTGCCGTTCTCTCCGCCTTCAGGCGGCGATCCAGCCGTGCCGCTGACACCTGGCCAGCGGGCCGAAGAACCTCGGCCGGCGCGTGTAGAGGTTGTCGCGGCATTCGCGGCACACCGGATACCTGCGCGTGTCATAGACGGCAATGGCCGCCATGATAGGCGCGCAGATGACCGAGAGCTTCAGGTAGCCGACGACGATGGCAAGCAGCATATCTGAACTCCTTTGTTTGGGAACTACACTTAGAATTGTAGCACAAAACAGACCGGAAGTCCAGTTTTTATTTGAGGAGATATCTTAATATTGCTCCGAGGAATGGCTGGTCTTGAAATGAGGATGGGGATTTCGGTTGGAATTGACACGTGCTGCCGTCCCACACGCCGCCCTGTTTTGAGCATTCCCTTCCACTGTTGTCACACTTTCCGTTAATCCAATTGCCGCCTTGTTGCAGACAATATTCCGGGGTGTCCATCGGGTTGAAACAAACATATTTACCGCCTTCCAATTTAGGGAAACTTCCTGCCGAGCAATTTGCTCCCCCAAAATCACATCCATGATCGGTCGTCCAGATCCCGCCTGCTTGGGCGCATCCTTCGGAAGTTTCGACACCCGCTTTGGACCCCGTATCACCTGCCCCGGGTCCGCAAGGAGGATGTTCGCATTGTGTTTGCGGTTGGCTTCCGCCCGGAAGTGTACAGGTTTGGCCGTCCCAACTTCCGCCTTGCCTCGCGCATTCTTTACCGCCAAAGTCACATCCATGGTCCGCAGTCCAATCACC
>CAYIUL010000054.1:0-2573 GCA_964366725.1 uncultured Candidatus Saccharibacteria bacterium
TCCGGCTCAAATCCGGCTATTTCCTTGCTGCTGGCCTTTACTTCGACAAAAACCAATACCCCCTCTTTTTCGGCTATTATGTCTATTTCCCCCCAAGGTTTCCGGTAATTTAGGGCCAAAAGCTGGTATTTCCTTGATCGTAGGAATTCTGACGCGTATTTTTCAGCCAAAGCCCCAAATTCCGAAGTTCTGGATTCCATTGGACGTAATTTAGCACTAAAATTGTTAAATTAATATCAACAGTTATAAATTGACTTTGGGTTTCTGAAATGCTATCCTTACTCCTGTAATTCTCGCAAGAGAGTTTTTGCTTTTTAGGCAGGAAATAAGCCCTAAACCTATTGTTACCAAGCTCAAAAATTTAATATCGTCTTTGCGCGGGAAATTGATGATCCCGGAAAGCCGATTTTCTAACTTCTACGGTATCTTGCTTCTGGCTCTGTTTTTGATTGCTTTCAAGGGAAGTTCTGGAGGAGGCCAGCCCAGTTTGTTCAGCAATCTGGTAAGGAAATACATCGAAGAAACCTCCGCATCAGTAATGACCTCTTATACGTCGCATAATCAAGTAGCAGACCTGACCAGCCTGGCTGTTATGCAGGATATGGGACGAGGAGGGGAGAGTGTCGACTTGGAACTGTCCACCATTCAGGACAGTTCTTTTGTTTCTAATAACCCCGTTTCGGCGGATTATTTGGATTTTGGTTTCGGGAAGAATCAGATAGAGGAATACGAAGTCCAGCCGGGTGACGCGTTGTCTTTTATCGCATCCGACTATGGGGTAAGCGTCCAGTCAATAATCTGGGCTAATAATTTAACAAACATTAACACCATCAGCCCCGGTCAAATATTAAGGATTCCGCCCGTTACAGGCGTTATTCATAAGGTAAAAAAGGGAGATACTATTGGTTCGATTGCCAAGAAATATGGAGTTGCACCGGACAAGATACTGGCCTTTAATGACCGAAAAGAAGGCCAACCGTTGGACATTGACGAAGAACTGATAGTTCCGAACGGGCAGATCAAGTCAACTTTTATCGCGCCATCAGGAAACGCAAACGCCAAGAGGTTTTCATACCTTCCCGATTCGGGTGACTATTTTAAAGTCCCGACCCAAGGGCGGATCAGCCAATGGCTCCACGGAAGAAATGGAATAGATATCGCCGCTCCCTGCGGCACTAATATTTATGCGCCCGCCGACGCTGTTGTTGCGATTGCCGACTCCAGTGGCTACAACGGAGGGTTTGGCATATTCACCAAACTTATTCACCCGAATGCTCCGGGTGGAATTCAGGCCGAGTCGGTTTTAGCCCATTTGTCAAAGTTATTGGTCAAGACCGGGGATTCGGTAAAGAAGGGTGATCTGATAGCAAAAATGGGTTCTACCGGCCGTTCTACCGGTTGCCATCTCCACTGGGAAGTCCACGGCTTCAAACACCCCCTGGTAAAATAAGACGCTCGGAGTTGGTATATTTCCAGCCCGTTCCGATTGCTCCAGCGGCAATCTCCACTTGTCCTACAGAGTTCCTCGGCGGGCTAAAGCACCGCCAGGAAACCACTCCGAGCCACCACGGCGGGTCCAGCCTGCCGTTTCCAAATATTGTGAGATATGAATAAGCTCATATGACTGAGAGCCCTCATTTTGTATGGTAATAAAGTGTGAACTCCGGCGTGGACACCAAGCCCGACAGAGTTCCCCAAGAGTGGGCGATGCCCCACTCCGGGACCTGTTGCGGGTCTGTAAAATATACCCACATCCTCGCTAAATCTATTTTAGAGCGTAGCCCTTCCCAATTACCGACCATTTGTCCGAAGGAGACCGAAGGCGTAGGCAAGAGGTCGGTAATTGGGAGGGGTGAGCGAAGTTCCTGGCGGAACACTTGACATCCGAGTACCGTATTGTAATATACCCACAAGCTTTTGTTTAATGGGGGATTAGGATGAAAAAGCTGATTGCTCTTTTTGTTTTTCTTTTCACGCTTGGCGTAAGTATCGGTGCCAGTGCCCAGACGGTTTACATGAATCTCTCCGAGCCCAAGCCACTGGCCGAACTCGGAATTCCTTTTGCGGCCGACAACTTTTTCTTTGCGAACTATTCAGCCAACACCATTGCTGTATATGTAGGCAAGAATCAGGTGGGTACAGTGCCGGCCTTCTCCTACAGAAGAGCGGAAAACTTCTATGTGGCCTCGAACACAAAAGTTGACGCCTACACTTCCGTTGTCACCAACAAGGGGACGAAGAGGGTTAAGATGAGGAAGAGGGCGGTGGTGATTCAGAAGAGGGACGGCACCGTTGACAGCGGATGGATGTTCTTCCTCTAAAAACATAGCTATAGAGCCAATATCAGACCCCAGAACAGGGGTCTTTACATTTTAGTAATAATTTGATATAATATATGTATCAGTTGTGGTACGTTCTTTTCCACACGAATATTTCACTTTTTCGCCTAAAAGGGGGACAGCATGAACACGTTCAAGAGGACTGTCATCGGTTTCGTCGTCGTTCTCACGGCGCTGGTCTCGGCCAAGCCGGCCGATGCCCAGTCGTTGTGGCGCTACTTCGGCGTTTGCTCG
>CAYIUL010000055.1:0-2534 GCA_964366725.1 uncultured Candidatus Saccharibacteria bacterium
CGTAGGCGAGTTTTGTTTTTACCTCTTTGGCGCTGCGTTGCTTTAAGAGGTCAACAGCAATTCTCCGAGCCATGTAGGCCGCGCTTCTGTCTACCTTTGTCGCATCCTTACCGCTAAAGGATCCGCCTCCGACATTTATCTCTGGACCGTAGTTATCAATGACAATTTTCCTGCCTGATAGTCCCGAGTCAGCATCAAAGCCACCGATATGCCACTCGCCGGCGGGATTAACAAAATACTCATTGGCCTCAATGAGCGAACGCACCAATTCTTCCAACTCTTTTGTTTTTGTATTCTGAAAACTGGCGACTACAGCCGTGATTACTCCATCGCTAAGAGTCACCTGCACCTTACCGTCGTAGGGATACTTCTTATAAAGCTCGCGGCACAACGAGCGGGCAAGTTCATATTCTTTCGGCATATGAGTTTCCGTTTCATTTGTGGCGTAGCCGGACATAATTCCCTGATCTCCCGCCCCGCCGGTGTCTACCCCTTGGGCAATCTCCGGGCTCTGCTTTACGATATTAACCTCGATTCGGTACTCCGCGCCGACAATATCTTTTATAACGGCGGAGATATCAACCTCGGCTTGGCTTGTCACCTCTCCGCTAATGGTAATAACGCCGTGCCCTCCCATAACTTCAATTGCCGTGCGGGAATTCCTATCGCCTTCAAGATAGGCATCCATCAAGCTGTCTGCAATAAAATCGCACAATTTATCGGGATGCTTCGGTGAAACAAATTCACAAGTTTTAATTCTCGTCATATTTTGATTATATCAGAGAATGTTCTGAACTCTGCCCACTTGGCCGTCGGTCAACCGCACCTTTATGCCGCGGGGATGAAAGTCGGAGCTGGTTAAGATCTCAGCCACAACCCCGCGAGTAAGTTTCTCCGTCGCCTGATCAGCTTTCAGCACCACTTCCACCTCCATCCCCGGCTTTATGTCTTTTCTATCTTTCCCGTTCATACTATTCTTATTCGCTTATTCGCGCGAATTAGAGAAGAGAGATAATGTGTCTGGCGGCGGGCTTCTGATTTTTAGCTAAGCTGTAGAACATCTGCAAACTTTTTTGTTCGCGATCTACGATGTCGACAGCACTGAGAATACGCAGGTGTTTAGAAGTTGATTTAAAGGATAATTTAATCTCGTGTGCTATATCCCCTACTGACCTTTCGCCCTGCTTCTTCAAATATTTAACAACAGCAAGGCGGCGCCTGTTGGCAAGTGCTTTTAGAACTTTTTCTAATTCCCGCATCCGTTCTTTTGATTATTATAACACATCTATTCGCTTATTCGCGCGAATAAGCGAATAGATGTGTTTGGTAGTTCTGAGGCATGGGGTTATTTTTTAATTTTTCTGGAATTGGCTTTAAGCCATTTGGCAATAGCTCCTATCTCAAGCCGATCTTTAATAATTTTCAGGGCGAACTTCTCGATTTCACCTTCTTTTAAGGTAATTTGATAGCCGTTATTCTCGAGAAATACCGATGCAGCAGTTATACCTGTTCTTTTATTCCCGTCCACGAATGGATGTCCCATAATTATATTTCTCGCGTAGACAGCTGCTTTCTCAAAAATGGTTTTGTACAATTCATGACCGCCGAATTTTTGGCGAGGCAAATTCTCTAAGGTTAATATGGCGTGGCGGTCCCTCAAGCCATGAGAGCCGCCGGTTTCGTCAATAACGATGGAATGGATTAATAAAATCTCCTTCTGGGTAAGATAGATCACTTATTTCCTAGCCAAATCCTCCAGATCTTTTCTGTACCTCTCAACAAAATTAAAAGTAAGCTCGGCTATACGAGCTTCTTTTTTAGAAATTTTCTTGCTCGGCTGGACAACAAAAGCTTTTCTTTTCTTATCCACGTCAACCACGACCCTATCTCCAATTCTAAGGCCGAGTTCCTCAAGAGATTTTTTGGGGATTGTAACGGCGGCGGAGCTGCCAACTTTTAATACTTTCTGAGTCATATTTCTATATTAGAATAATATTATAATTTGTCAATGTCTGAATTGCTATTCTCTAATTCGCGCGAATTAGCCGA
The DNA here is from genome assembly GCA_964366725.1 of uncultured Candidatus Saccharibacteria bacterium. Taxonomy (GTDB): domain Bacteria; phylum Patescibacteriota; class Minisyncoccia; order 2-02-FULL-40-12; family GWA2-44-9; genus JACPAB01. The sequence goes on from CAYIUL010000055.1 coordinate 2,050, forward strand.
TTAACTCCCTGTAGTTTTGGGGCATGGGGTTATTTTTGAGTATTTATCGGGCCCTTTTTAGGAATTCCTTATAATCAACTTCGGCTAAATTAAGAACTCCTCGAAGCGTACCGATCGCAAGTTCACGGTGAAGCGGCACGACTGTGATTATCTCTCCCTGCGAATTTTTCTTCTTAAGCTTCATATGACTTCCTTTTTGGCCAGTAATCTGGAAACCAAAATCGCGGACTAGAATGTCCGCGACTCGTTTGCCAGAAAACGTTTTAGCCATAAGCCCTACACTCTATGCGCGCACCTCAAGTGTGGTCAAAAATGGAGATTCTTTGGAAATTTGCTTTTTCAGTCCCGGTTCCCGCTCTAAGTAAAGCTCAACTGCTTCCTTGAGATTTTTTCCTGCTTCTTGAATGGTTTTTCCCTGACTTACAACGCCCAACTCAACGGCTCGGGCAACAAACCATTTTCCTTCTTTCACAATACTGGCGGTA